>USDN01000017.1 GCA_900553515.1 uncultured Blautia sp.
GGATAACATATTTTGTTGAAGTTTTTTATATTAACTAGCACAATGGGTTAATTTAATAAAAAGTTCACAAAAATCAATGGAAAAAATTCTTATAATATGTTAAAATGAATAAAAGTCAAATGTTCCTGAAGCTGTGCTTAAATTCAGGAGACGCATTATAAGAAAGTAGCATGGTTCGGAGCCGGACGATCGTCCTGAGGGGAACACACACTCCTGGGATGTAGTCCGGCTTTTTCTATATCCGAACGGAGATAAGAGGTATTTGGACAGTCCGTCAGAATTTATGCATAAAAAAAGAAAAGAAGGTGAAGAGATGGTTGGAAAGAGTATTCCAAGAGTAGATGCTTACGAAAAAGTTACAGGAAGGGCAAAATTTACAGATGACCTGATACTTGACCGGTGTCTGGTTGCCAGAATTCTTCATTCTACGATCGGAAATGGGATTGTAACATCCATTGATACCAGTGAAGCAGAGGCGCTTCCGGGCGTGGTAAAGGTAGTCACCTTTAAGGACGTACCGGATCACTGCTATCCCACACCGGGACATCCATGGTCCGTAGAACCGGCTCACCAGGACGTGGCAGACAGAAATATCCTTACCGGACGTATCCGTTATTACGGGGATGATATTGCAGCGGTAGTGGCAGAGGATGAGGTGACCGCATCCCGTGCGCTGAAGCTGATCAAGGTGGAATATGAAGAATATCCGGTGGAGATCCATCCGCGGAAATCCATGTATGGAAGCAACCCGCCTGTTCATTTTGATAAAAAAGACAACGTACTGGCGCGGTCAAACTTTTTTATCGGAGATGTAGATAAGGGGCTGGAGGAATCGGAAACCGTTGTAAAAAGAAGCTATAAGACTCCCATTGTTCAGCACTGCCATATTGAAAATCCGATTTCCTTTGCTTATATGGAAAAGGGAAGGGTTGTGGTAGTTACCTCCACACAGATCCCTCATATCGTAAGGCGCGTGATCGGTCAGGCTCTGGGTATTCCCTGGGGCAAGGTAAGGGTGATTAAACCTTATATCGGCGGAGGGTTCGGAAACAAGCAGGATGTGCTGTATGAGCCTCTGAACGCTTTTCTTACCACACAGGTGGGAGGCCGCCCGGTGAAGCTGGATATTTCCAGAGAAGAGACCTTCCAGAATACCAGAACCCGTCATTCCATTGAATACGACCTGACTGCAGGAATAGATAAGGAAGGACGTCTTCTTGCAAAAGAGATGAATGCATACTCCAATCAGGGAGCCTATGCATCTCATGGTCATGCTATTGCCGCCAATGGACTGACTGCATGGAGACTGCAGTATGCCTGCCCGAATATAAGAGGCGAAGCCTATACCATTTATACAAACAGCCCGACAGCAGGCGCTATGCGTGCTTACGGAATCCCACAGGCTGCTTTTGCTATTGAGTGCTTTATGGATGATATCGCAAAAGAGATCCATATGGATCCGCTGGAATTCCGCAGAAGGAATCTGATCCATGGGTATTATGAGGACGCTTATCTGAAACCGATCGCTGCAAATACAAATGGTATTTTTGAATGTCTGAAAAAGGGCGCTGAATATATACACTGGGATGAAAAACGTAAAGAATATGCAGATCAGACCGGACATATCCGAAGAGGCGTGGGTGTCGCTGTCTTTTCTTACAAGACAGGAGTATGGCCCATCTCCCTGGAGATCGCGGGCTGCCGCCTGTCCATGAATCAGGATGGAAGCGTACAGATGCAGATTGGCGCTACAGAGATCGGTCAGGGAGCAGATACGGTATTTTCCCAGATGGCTGCAGAGACGCTTCACATGGATGTAGAGAATATTCATATTGTGACTGTACAGGATACAGATGTAACGCCGTTTGACACGGGAGCCTATGCATCCAGACAGTCCTTTGTTACCGGAACAGCAGTAAAACAGTGTGCAGAGCAGCTTTATGATAAAATCCTTGCCTATGCTAAGACACTTCTGCCGGAGCAGGAGACCAGAGAACTGTCTATGGATCACGGCTGGATCTATGCCGGGGACGAGGCGGCGATCTCTCTGGAGGCAGTTGCCCAGGAGGCGTACTACAGCCTTTCCAATTCCTCAGTGCTTACCGCAGAGGTTTCTACGCAGGTAAAGAAAAATACACTTGCTTCCGGCTGCTGTTTCGCAGAGGTGGAAGTGGATATGAAACTGGGAACTGTTAAGATCCTCCATATCATTAATGTCCATGACAGTGGAAAGCTTCTGAATCCCCAGCTGGCAGAAATGCAGGTGCATGGAGGCATGTCCATGGGTATGGGATATGGAGTCAGCGAGCAGATCGTACTGGATGAAAAAACAGGAAGAATGTTAAACGGAAATCTTCTTGATTATAAACTTATGACAGCTCTGGACACACCGGACATCAAAGCAGACTTTGTGGAGCTTGAGGATCCTGAGGGACCATATGGGAACAAGGCTCTTGGAGAACCGCCTGCGATTCCGGGAGCACCTGCCATCCGGAATGCAGTTCTTC
The DNA here is from genome assembly GCA_900553515.1 of uncultured Blautia sp. Lineage (GTDB taxonomy): Bacteria > Bacillota > Clostridia > Lachnospirales > Lachnospiraceae > Blautia_A. The sequence continues at coordinate 2,508 of USDN01000017.1, forward strand.
ATGCAACAGGCGTGGCGTTTAATGAGAATCCTCTCACACCTCAGAAACTGATCGATGGATTCAAAAAAGCCGGACTGATCTGAAAGGGGGAACTGTTTTATGTATGATATCGAAAATTACTATAATGCAAAATCCGTTGGCGAGGCGGCGGCTCTTCTGAAGGAGCATCCGGATACCCGGATCATTTCCGGAGGGAGCGATGTGCTGATTAAGATCCGTGAAGGAAAGATGGCTGGAACTTCTCTTGTCTGTATCCGTGATATTAAAGAGATACAGGGTGTAAGTAAAAAAGATAACGGAGATATTTATATTGGAGCGGGAACAACTTTTTCTCATATTACCAATGATCCCATCATACAGGAGTGTATTCCGGTTCTTGGAGACGCGGTAGATCAGGTTGGAGGCCCTCAGATCCGCAATATCGGCACCATCGGAGGAAACATCTGCAATGGTGCAGTCAGCGCAGACAGCGCGCCTACAGTGTTTTCCCTGAACGCGCTTCTTCGTATTGAAGATGGAAACGGAGGAAGAACGGTTCCGGTAAGAGAGTTTTATCTGGGTCCGGGCCGTGTGGATCTGAAACGGGGAGAAATCCTGACACATGTGATCATTCCTGAAAAAGAATACAGGGGATATCACGGTCATTATATAAAGTATTCCATGCGTAAGGCCATGGATATCGCTACCCTGAGCTGTTCTGTAGTAAGCAGGGTGGATACAGAAAAAAAGATTCTGGAAGACGTACGCATTACCTTTGGCGTAGCAGCTCCGGTTCCTTTCCGGTGTGAAAAGACAGAAGCTGCTTTAAAGGGAATGTCTGTCGGTGAGAAGCTGTATCAGACAATAGAAGAAAGCGTCCGTCAGGAGATCAGTCCCAGAGATTCCTGGAGAGCCTCCAGAGAATTCCGTCTTCAGATTGGCGGAGAGATTGCAAAAAGGGCGCTGATCCGTACCGTAGAACTTGCAGGAGGTGACAGGAAATGATCAGGGATAAAGTTCTGGTAACATGTATTGTAAACGGAAAAGAAGTGGCGGAGTATGTAGATCCAAGAGAATCTCTTCTTGATATGCTGAGAAACCGTCTGGGACTTACTTCCGTCAAAAAAGGCTGTGAGGTTGGAGAATGCGGAGCCTGTACAGTAATCATTGACGGTGAGACCGTAGATTCCTGTATTTATCTGGCTGTATGGGCAGAGGGCAAAAATATCCGTACACTGGAAGGCCTTGAAAAAAATGGGGATCTTACCCGCATTCAGGAGGCTTTTATCGAGGAAGGAGCCATTCAGTGCGGCTTCTGCACTCCGGGGTTTGTAATGTCAGCCACCGTACTTCTGGAAAGAGGAGAAGTCCTTACCAGAGAAGCGATCAAAAAACACATGTCAGGTAATCTGTGCCGCTGTACCGGCTATCAGAATATCGTAAATGCCGTAGAAAAAGTCATGAAAGAAAATGCGGCGGAAAATGAAGGAGCTTAAGCTATGCCGCAGAACAGTATACTGGTTGTCCGGGGCGGAGGGGATCTTGCCAGTGGAGTGATCCACCGGCTTTTCCGCTGCGGCTACCGGGTTCTTATATTAGAAAGCAGAAAACCAAGCGCAATCCGCAGAGAAGTATCCTTCTGTGAAGCCGTCTATGACGGAGAAGCGTTTGTGGAGGGAGTTCTGAGCCACCGTATCCATCGTGTGGATCAGTGTGAAGAGATCTGGAAGCTGGGAGAAATCCCTCTTCTGGTGGACGAAGAAGGAACTGCGATCCGTACTTTAAAGCCGGATGCAGTGATCGATGGGATTCTTGCCAAAAAAAATATGGGTACCAGCCGGGAAATGGCGCCTTTGACCATTGCCCTCGGACCGGGATTTCTGGCCGGGGCAGACGTCGATTATGTGATTGAGACAAAAAGAGGTCATGATCTTGGCAGGATCATCGAGGAAGGCTGGGCGATCCCAAATACAGGGATTCCAGGTGAGATTGGCGGTTATGGAAAAGAGAGAGTGATCCATTCTCCGGCAGCCGGAGTAATCCATAATAAAGCGAAGATCAGCGATCTGGTAGAGAAGGGGCAGGAGATTGCTGTGATCCGGACAGAAGAGGGATTGGAAATTCCGGTGAATGCTTCTCTGTCCGGGGTGCTGCGCGGCATTATCCGGGAAGGCTATGAGGTTTTTCAGGGAATGAAGATCGCGGATATCGATCCCCGGAAAGAACAGAAAAAGAACTGCAATACCATTTCTGACAAGGCGAGATGTATTGCAGGAAGCGTGGTGGAAATTCTTTTATCAGAGGGAGTCCTTCCATGAAAAAGGGAATTCTGGAGCTTCTGGATATTGACATAAAAAATAAAAGAGTGATTTCTGTTGTCGGAGGAGGCGGCAAGACAAGCCTGATCTTCCGGCTGACAGAGGAACTGGTTTCACTCGGGAAAAGGGTGATTGTTACCACCACTACCCATATGGCGTATGAGCCGGAACGTCCCTTTTCCGAAAACGGAGAGCCGGAGAAGGTGAGAGAAGATATCAGGAAAGCCGGATATACGGTAGCGGGAACCCTTGAAGAGCAAAATAGCGGAAGAAACCAGAGAGATTCTGATGCAGACAGTGATACGTCCGGCGTCAGAACCGAAAGAGAAGAATCTTTTGTCTGTAAAATAAGAGGACTTCCTCCGGAAAGGCTTCAGGCGCTTCAAAAAGAGTGCGATATTCTTCTGATCGAAGCGGACGGCGCAAAACGTCTGCCCCTAAAGGTTCCTGCAGGCTGGGAACCGGTGATTCCGGATATGACAGATCTGGTTGTTGGAGTAACAGGTCTGGACTGTCTGGGAAAACGGATCATGGATACTTCACACCGACCGGAACTGACTGCAAAATTTCTTGGAAAGGATATCCGGGAAAAGGTAACAGAAGAGGATGTGGCAGAGATTGCAGGCTCCTTTTTGGCCCTTCGGAAAAATGTGGGTAAACGGGAATACCGGGTATTTCTGAATAAGACAGATACCCTGGAGGATCCAAAAGCAGCAGACAGGATTATAGAAATGCTGAAAAAAGAAAAGGTTTATGCTGCCTGCGGAAATCTGAAGTATGATATGCAGAAGAAGCTTGCAATCGTGATCCTTGCTGCCGGAAACAGCCGCAGATTCGGAAAGAACAAGCTTTTGTACCCCATTGAAGGGATTCCCATGTACCGGAGAGCTTTTCGTAAAACGCTTCTGGTGCAGAAGAAAATGAAGGAACAGATTCTTTCGGTTGCGGTGGTTACTCAGTATCAGGAGATCATGGATGAGGCAGAGAAGCTTGGTATAAAAACCGTATTAAATCCTCATCCGGAAGAGGGAATTTCCTCCTCCATGAAACTTGGACTTTTTCCGGAAGCAGATGCCTGTCTTTTTATGGTGGCAGATCAGCCCTGGTTAAGCGCGGAAACTCTGGAGGGGCTGATCCGCAGATTTCTGGAAAGCAGTAAAGGGATGGCGGCAGTGTCAAAAAACGGCGAACCGGGAAATCCCTGTATTTTCAGCCGGAAGTATTATGGCAGACTGATGGAACTTACCGGGGACAAAGGGGGAAAAAGAGTGCTGAAAGCCCATCCGGAAGATGTGGTTTTATATGAAATTGAAAATGAAAAAGAGCTTACAGATGTGGATCAGCCTCTGTAGGCTCTTCTTTTTACCGGGGCTGAGCCGGTGGTCGTGATTGTCCGGATTAGTTTGTCTTAGTTCTTTTATTCAGTTCCGGGAGAACGGTCAGCAGCATTGTCAGGAAGCAGGCGCAGCCGCCGATCAGGTTGGATACAGGCTCTGCCCAGAATACGCCGTTTACGCCCAGATTTCCTGTACGGGGCAGAAGCACGGTAAGGGGAACCACAATGATTACTTTACGGAAAATAGAAAAAAAGGTGGCGTACCGGGCTTTTCCAAGAGCTACGAATACACTTTGTCCGGCAAACTGCAAAGCCATAAAGCAAAATCCGAAAAAATAGATATGGAGAGCGGGCGTGCCTTTGGCGATAAGCTCCGGCTGGCTGTTAAAGATCCGGATAAAAAATTCCGGGAATAACTTCAGGATTCCCCATATTGCCAGAGTATAGGCGACGCAGAGTCCTGTGACAAAGCCAATGGCCTTTTTTACCCGCTGATAAGCCTTTTCACCATAATTAAAACTCATGACCGGGGAAGCGCCGCTGGTAAGTCCATTGACCGGGGTGGTGGTGATCTCACGGATGGAATTCAGTACAGTCATGATTCCCACATAAAGGTCTCCTCCCCAGGTTTGCAGGGTAGCGTTGCAGAAGATCTGCACCAGACTGTTGGTAAAGGCCATCATGAAGCCGGAAATCCCCAGAGACATAATGTTTTTTACCCGTGTCCATTTCAGCGTCATGGCATCTTTTTTCAGATGAAGGACAGCCTTTTTTCCGGTAAGGAATCTGAAAACCCACAGAGCGGAACACATCTGAGAAAGAACGGTTGCCGTAGCAGCTCCCTTTACACCCATGTGAAATACAAAAATAAACAGGGGATCCAGAATGATATTCAGAACCGCTCCGATCAGAATTGTCATCATTCCCATATTTCCGAATCCCTGGCTGTTGATAAAAGGATTCATTCCCAGAGTGACCATCACAAACAGAGTGCCAAGAAGATAGATGCGGATATAGTCCCGGGCATAGGGATAGGTAAGGTCACTTGCTCCAAAGGCATAAAGAACCGGGCGGTAAAACAGGTATCCCAGAAGCATGAGAGCTGCTCCGGTAAGAAGCAGCATGGAAAAGGTATTTCCCATAAGGCGTTCTGCCTCGTCGGTATTTCCACGCCCCCGTTCCATGGAACAGAGAGGGCTTCCTCCGTTGCCGAAGAGGTAGGTAAATGCTGTGATCAGTGTGATCACAGGAAAGCAAATGCCCACGCCGGTCAGGGCTGTTGTGCCAACCTGAGGGATCCGGCCGATATAGATTCGGTCTACGATATTATAAAGGAGGTTCAGAATCTGTGCCAGCGTCATGGGAACAGCCACCTCCAGAATGTTTCGGTATACATTTCCTTTGGAAAAATCAGTCTGATGTATATTCATAAGTTCACCTCGGATAAAATCTCTCTGTTTATTATATACCATATGGCTGAAAAAACAAGAATCCTGAAAAAAACTGCTGATTTTGAATAAAAAATAACCACACCAGTCCACAAATAAAAACAAATAAAAACCACAATTATAATCTGGCTTTTCTGTTGATTTTACTTGTATTTTAAATGGAAAGCAGGTATACTGGTAGTAAATACAACAACAGACAAATTTCTGGTAGGAAAAGTGGGAGGTATTATGGCTGAGAATTATAACGGCATGGCAGTCGGCGTATTTGAACTGGATAATCTGGTTGCCTGTTTTGTAGCGCTTGACGCTGCATCCAAGGCAGCAAATGTAAAGATCCAGAGTGTGGAGCGTAACCGTCTGAAAAGCGGCGCCTGTGTCAAAATAAGAGGTTCTGTTTCTGATGTAAATGCAGCTATGGAGGTGGCTCTTGAAACAGCGAAGTCTCTTGGGGAAATTGTAAGTCACACGATCATCGCTTCTCCGACAGAGGATACGGAGACAGCGCTTGCAATGACTATTAACAAATAATTCTGGATAAAGCGAGGAAATCATTATGAGATATGGAGCATTTGGACTGGTAGAAGTACTGGGAAGCAGCAATGCCATCCTGGTGATCGATCAGATGCTGAAGACATCTGACGTAGCCTTTCGTACCTGGAATACAAAATGCGGCGGTCACGCTACGGTATTTTTGAGCGGCGATGTTTCCGCCGTGACAGCAGCTGTCGAAAGCGTAAAGGGCAATCCTCCCTGTGAGGTCATTGCGGCAGCGGTGATCTCCAATCCTTCTGAGGAGACCGTACGTCTGGTAGAAGAGGAAGCGGAAAAGCATCATTTTAATAAATAAACAAAAAATCCCGGCATGTTCCAATGGCGTTGAGATGCGTACACTGGAACATCTTCCGGGATTTTTTATTTCTGATTTTTTTACAGATGAATGGTGGTTCCTGTTTTTCCCTGGATTCCGTCTTTTGCTTTTTCCAGAAGAGTGATCATGGCAGTACGTCCCTTGCCGGAAGAAGCGAAATCCATGGCTGCCTGAACCTTTGGAAGCATGGAGCCGGCGGCAAAGTGTCCTTCGTCCACATATTTTTTGGCTTCCTCTACTGTAAGGTCACTGAGCCATTCCTCATTTTCCTTACCAAAGTTAATAGCAACCTTTTCTACTGCAGTCAGGATAATCAGCATATCTGCATCCAGTTCTTTGGCGAGAAGGCAGCTGGCAAAATCCTTGTCGATCACGGCAGAAGCGCCCTTCAGATGGTCTCCCTGAAGCGTCACAGGGATTCCGCCGCCGCCGCAGCAGATGACGATCTTATTAGCGTCTACAAGGCTGTTGATGGCATCCTGTTCTACAATCTCCACAGGTTTGGGAGAAGCTACTACACGACGGTAACCGCGTCCTGCATCTTCTTTTGTGATGTAACCGTATGCTTTTTCTGCATGTTCCGCCTCTTCTTTTGTCATAAAATGCCCGATCGGCTTACTGGGATCCTGGAAGGCGGGATCTTCCGGATCTACCCGTACCTGTGTGACAACTGTTACAACAGGGGTGCGAACAAATCCTCTTTTGCGGAGCTCTTCGCGAAGCGCATTCTGAAGATCATATCCGATATATGCCTGGCTCATTGCCACGCATACGGACAGGGGGGTATTTGGCTGGCTGGCATCTTCCCGGGAAAGCGCTGCCATAGCGTTGTTGATCATACCTACCTGGGGTCCGTTCCCATGAACCACAACTACCTGATGTCCGTCTTCGATCAGGTCGCAGAGCGCCTTTGCTGTTGTTTTTACAGCTGTCATCTGTTCCGGGAGGGTATTCCCCAATGCATTTCCTCCCAGTGCAATAACGATTCGTTTACGCTTATACATGTAAAAACCTCCTGAATGATAAGAAAAGAGAAGGGCCTTGCAGAACAATGCTCCACAGGCCCTGTTACTCTTTTAGAAGAATTTATTTAAGGATTCTCGGCGCTGCTTTTACTTCCAGTTTTTTGAGGATATCCTGAGGTTTCTCAAACTTGGACAGCATAATCATAGCGGCGATTACATATGGTTTAAAGCTTGCTTCTTTATAAAGCGGGATTCTGTAGCGGTCAAATACACTTGCATCAACTTCGCCTGTCTCGCAGCTTACGCCTGTGATGTCAGCCGGCAGGCAGTGCAGATAGAGCGCTTTGCCGTCTTTTGTTGTTTTCATAAGCTCTTCGGTACAAGCCCAGTCTTTGTGCTGTGCGTTCTGAGCAAGAAGTTCTTTTTCCAGTTTGTCGATTCCGTCGAAATCGCCTTCGCCGTAAAGATCGGTACGTTTTTCCATAGCTGCGAAAGGAGCCCAGCTCTTCGGATAAACGATATCAGCATCCTTGAATGCTTCTTCCATGCTGTTTGTCTTTGTGAAGGAACCGCCGGTAGCTTCAGCATTTTTCTTTGCGATCTCTTCGATTTCAGGCATTACGTCATATCCTTCCGGATGAGCAAGGACAACGTCCATACCGAAACGTGTCATAAGACCGATAACACCCTGAGGAACAGAAAGCGGTTTTCCGTAGGAAGGAGAGTATGCCCATGTCATGGCAAGCTTTTTGCCTTTCAGGTTTTCAACACCGCCGAATTCATGGATGATGTGGAGCATATCAGCCATACACTGTGTCGGATGGTCGACATCACACTGAAGGTTTACAAGAGTCGGTCTCTGCTCCAGGATACCGTCGTTATTTCCCTCTGTTACAGCGTCCATAAACTCTTTCTGATAAGCGTGGCCCTTGCCGATATACATATCGTCACGGATACCGATTACGTCAGCCATGAAGGAAACCATGTTTGCAGTTTCACGAACAGTCTCGCCGTGAGCGATCTGGGATTTTTTCTCATCCAGATCCTGAACCTCAAGACCAAGAAGGTTACATGCAGATGCAAAAGAGAAACGTGTTCTTGTGGAGTTGTCACGGAAGATAGAGATTCCGAGACCGCTCTCAAATACTTTAGTGGAAATGTTATTTTCTCTCATGAAACGGAGAGCGTCGGCAACGGTAAATACGGCTTCAAGCTCGTCGTCTGTCTTATCCCACGTCCAGAAGAAATCGTTGTTGTACATTTCCTTGAAGTTAAGACTGTTCAGTTTGTCGATATAATCCTGTAATGTTTTCATGTAAAATCTCCTTATTTATATAGTTTAATTAATATTTATATTTAGATAATACAACTAAATGCGGGGCTCACTTCTCTGTAAAATTACTTGCAGTAGGAGGCCGGAAGAGCAGCGTAAACAGCAGCGCATCTTACCAGGTCGACCTTCCATGTTTTTTCGTTCGGAGCATGAGCCTGTGCCTCGGCGCCCGGTCCGAAACCGATGCATGGGATTCCGTTACGTCCCATAATAGAAACACCGTTTGTAGAGAAAGTCCATTTATCTGTAAGCGGACGGGCCTTTCTCATGGCTTCTGTCTCAGCGTTTCCAAGTCTTGCCTCACCGTAAAGATTTTTATAAGCGTCCTCAAGCGCTTTTGTTACCTTGTGATCCTTCGGGATCGCCCATGTGGGGAAGTAGCACTCGATCTCATATACGCAGCCGGTGTAGGAAGGACGGTCATAGTTGTACATGGAAACAACAACGTCATCGCCGTATTTCTTAACGCTTGGCAGAGCGCGGATCTCGTCCAGACAGCTTTCCCATGTTTCGCCAAAGGTCATACGTCTGTCAAGAGATACTGCACAGGAGTCTGCAACTGCACAGCGGCTTGGAGAGGTGTAGAAGATCTGGGAGCAGGTAACAGTACCGCGTCCAAGGAATCTTGCCTCTTCCCAGTCCGGATTATATTTCGGATTCAGCATTTTTACAAGACCTTTGATCTCTGTTTCATCAGCGTCGTCATTTTCGTTAAGAGCACGGACATCCTGAAGGATATCAGCCATTTTGTAGATTGCGTTATCACCGCGTTCCGGAGCAGAACCATGGCAGGAAACGCCTTTGACGTCAATGCGGATCTCCATACGTCCGCGCTGTCCTCTGTAAATACCGCCGTCAGTTGGTTCTGTGGAAACAACGAATTCCGGGCGGACCTTGTCTTCGTTTATGATGTACTGCCAGCACAGACCGTCGCAGTCTTCTTCCTGAACAGTCCCCACAACCATGATCTTGCAGCCTTCCGGGATCAGATCCAGGTCTTTCATGATCCTTGCGCCGTAAACAGCAGATACAAGTCCGCCGCACTGGTCGGATACACCGCGTCCGCCGATTTCTTCGTCTGTTTCATATCCTTCGTACGGATCGAATGTCCAGTTTTCGATGTTTCCGATACCTACTGTGTCAATATGTGCATCGTAAGCAATGATCTTATCGCCGGTACCCATGTATCCGATCACGTTGCCCTGAGGATCGATTACAACCTCGTCAAAGTCCAGTTTTTTCATCTCGGCAGCAATAGTCTCAATGTGGGCTTTTTCATCGCAGCTTTCTCCCGGATTTTTTACGATGGCTCTTAAAAATCTGGTCATATCCTCCAGATAATTCTGAGCAGCTTCGTTAATTTTTGCATAGTCCATTGTAAATACCTCCCATAATAAATTGATGAATTAGTAAGTTTTTTCTTTATGATCGTTCTGCAGGACAGAAAAGAATATCCGGCAGTTATTTGCTTAAGGATTCGTCTGTTCCGTAAAGACCGTCCCATACGATTTCACGATAGCGGACAGGATCTGTATCACCCTCTGTAGAGATCACAAGAACATTGGAGTTTTCGTCCAGCTTCAGCGCTTCTTTAAGATCAGCTGCATCTGCATCATGAAGAGCAGTATAGCAAAGTCCAAGAGGAACGGAGCCGGATTCGCCGGAAACAATATGCGGATCGTTTTCAAGAGGATTTGCATAAATTCTGGTTGCTTTTGCGCTCATCCAGTCCGGACAGGATGCAAACACGGTTACATGATTTCGTAAAATATCCCATCCGATAGTATTTCCTTCCCCGCAGGCAAGACCAGCCATAATGGTCTGAAGATCTCCTGTAACATTGACAAGATCTCCTGTTTTTTCCATAGCAGAGCGGTAGAGACAATCTGCAGCGCCTGCTTCACATACCACCATAACCGGAGGATTTTCTTTGTATTTATTGGCGAAGTAGCCGACAACCGCGCCTGCCAGAGAGCCAACGCCTGCCTGTACAAACACATGAGTAGGACGGTCGACGCCCTGTTCCTTCAGCTGCTGATCAGCTTCTCTTACCATGGTGCCGTATCCCTGCATAATCCAGGAGGGAATTTCTTCATAACCTTCCCATGCAGTGTCCTGAACAATGATACCGTGTTCTGTTTTGGCAGCTTCTGCGGCAGCCATTCTTACACAGTCGTCATAGTTGCATTCTTCTATGGTAACAGTAGCGCCTTCTTTGGCGATGTTGTCAAATCTTGTTTTTGTGGTTCCCTTCGGCATTCTTACAACCGCTTTCTGACCAAGACGGTTGGCAGCCCATGCAACGCCCCGTCCGTGGTTTCCGTCTGTAGCGGTAAAGAAAGTAGCCTGACCAAATTCTTCTCTTAATTTTTCGGAAGAAAGAACGTTGAAGGGAAGCTCGCTGATATCACGTCCAAGTTCTTTAGCTATGTAACGTCCCATTGCATAAGAACCGCCCAGAACCTTAAATGCATTAAGTCCGAAACGATAAGATTCATCTTTACAGAAAATATTTTTTACTCCAAGGTAGGAAGCAAGAGCAGAAAGTTTCTGAAGCGGAGTTACGGTATACTGTGGGAAGCTTTTGTGAAACTCATTTGCTTTTGCTACATTTTCCTCGGACATAAGATCCAGGAATCTGTCATCAGATTTCGGTACCTGATTAACAGTCCATTTTAATCCTTCCGTCATTTGAAAAACCCTCCTTAAAAATTTTAATTAGTGCTAATTAATTTCCATTCGCTTATGTCTATCATATCATATTTACAGGATTTTGCAATAGGAAATACAAAAATATTTAGGTTTTTCAAAAAAAATTTAGCAACCTTGAAGAGACTGTACTGCTATGTTAAAATGGAAACAAATTAAGGGTATAAAAAAGGAGGAAAAGAAAACAGCATGGCAGTTTTTCGGGCGTTTCGGGCATTGCGTCCCACTACAGAAAAAGCAGCAGAAGTAGCGGCTCTTCCCTATGATGTGGTTGGCAGGGAAGAAGCTCGTCTGATTGGAGAAAAGAACCCGGATTCGTTTCTTCATGTGGATCGTGCAGAGATGGATCTTCCGGAGGAAACAGATCTTTATGATGGATGTGTATATGAAAAAGCGGCAGAGAATCTGAAGGGTATGGAAGAGAAGGGAATCCTCATCCAGGATGAAACTCCCTGTTATTATATTTACGAGCTTACCAGAAAAGGAAAAATACAGACAGGTATTGCAGGCTGCTGTTCCATTGATGAATATATGGAAGGAACGATAAAAAGACATGAGCTTACCAGAGAGGATAAGGAGCAGGACCGTATCCGGCATGTGGATGTGTGTGATGCAAATACAGGTCCTATTTTTCTTGCGTGCAGGTATTCGGACAGGCTTCTTGACCTGGTCGGGACATGGAAAGAGGAGTACAGCCCGGTATATGATTTTACGGCGGAAGATGAGATCGGGCATCGTGTATGGGTGATCGATGAAAAAGATCAGTGTGAAATGATAAAAAAGGAATTTCAGGAGATTCCTTCTCTTTATATTGCGGACGGTCATCATCGTGCAGCATCTGCAGTAAAGGTAGGGCAGAAAAGAAGAGCGGAGAACCCCGGTTATACAGGAGAGGAAGAATTTAATTATTTTCTGTCTGTAGTATTCCCGGCAGAGCAGCTGACTATTCTTGCCTATAACCGTGTGGTGAAGGATCTGAACGGCATTGCAGAAAAAGCATTTATCGGCAGTCTGAAATTTAATTATGAACTTATGATCATGCCGGGCTTTCCCTGTAAACCGGTGGAAAAACACTGTATGGGAATGTATGTAGGCGGCGAGTGGTACCATCTGAAGGCCTGGGAAGATATTTATAAAGATCTGGATGTTGTAGAGCAGCTGGATGTATCTCTTCTTCAGGAAAAGGTTCTGGATCCGGTTTTGGGGATCAAAGATCCGAGAACAGATGAACGGATCCGGTTTGTGGGAGGAAATCATAAGCTGAAAGAACTTCAGAACATGGCAGATGAAACAGGTGGTGCAGCTTTTGTTATGTATCCTACTTCTATGGAAGATCTGATGCAGATCGCGGATGAGGGTAAACTTATGCCTCCAAAATCCACATGGTTTGAGCCAAAGCTGAGAAGCGGGCTTTTTATTCATAAGTTAAGCTGATATGAAGTATAATTAACAAATGACAATAATTGTATAAATTTACACAAAAATTAAGACAACTCCTGTTGCGATTTGCATATTTTTACAATTGATTTTTGGATTTCATATGCTATAATTCCGATATCAAAAATCTTAGATGGGGGTGTTGATATTGGAACTGTTGCTATGTATTCCATTTGCAGGTCTGCTGCTGTGTATTGCTGTGATGCCGTTGCTTAAGGGCGAATGGTGGGAAGCTCATCAGCCGCTGGTTGTGGGATTTTGGATCTTGATGATGATCGTGCCGTTTGCTTTTGTCTATGGGCCTCACAGAGCTGCAGAAACAGTACTGGAATGTACAGTTAATGATTATCTTACATTTATTATTCTTCTGTTCGGACTTTTTTGTGTGTCCGGCAATATAACAATGGAAGGAGATTTTGCCGGTTCACCAAGGATCAACGTAGGTCTGCTTGCACTGGGAACTCTTCTTGCAAGCTGTATTGGAACCACAGGAGCCAGTATGCTGATGGTTCGTCCGGTGATCAAAATGAATTCCTGGAGAAAGAGAAAAAGCCATATTATGGTATTCTTTATTTTTATGGTATCCAATATGGGAGGCTGTCTCACGCCTATTGGAGATCCGCCGCTTCTTATGGGGTTCATGCGTGGGGTACCGTTTTTCTGGAGCATGCATCTGCTTCCGGTTCTGCTCTTTAATATGGTGATCCTTTTGTTTGTTTTTTATCATCTTGACAAATGGGCCTACAGAAAGGATATTGCCCGGGGAAGAAAACCGGATATCAGCAAACCGGGTACAGAATTCCGTATTGATGGACTGCATAATATTGTTTTTCTGGTCATGATCGTAGCTGCGGTGATCTTAAGCGGCGTTCTTCCGGGAATGCCGGCATTTCAGGATGCAGCAGGTAATGTAAAAGGAATCCGTATTTTTGGTGAAGTTACACTGACTTTTCCGGCTCTGATCGAGATCGCACTGATCCTTCTTGCTGCATGGCTTTCTTTTAAGACTACAAAAAGTGAGATCAGAAGGAGAAATCATTTTACCTGGGGAGCCATTAAAGAGGTAGCAGTTTTGTTTGTTGGTATTTTTATCACCATGCAGCCGGCGCTGATGCTTCTGAAAGCAGTTGGACCAAATCTGGGTGTTACAGAGCCATTCCAGATGTTTTGGGCTACAGGAGCGCTGTCCAGTTTTCTGGATAATACCCCTACCTATCTGGTGTTTTTGACAACTGCAGGAACTTTGGGATTTAGTCATGGAATTGCTACTTCTCTGGGGACTGTTCCGGTAAAAGTGCTTTCTGCAATCTCCTGCGGAGCTGTATTTATGGGAGCCAATACCTATATTGGAAATGCACCGAACTTTATGGTAAAATCTATTTCCGATGAAAATGGTGTGAATATGCCGTCATTTTTTGGCTACATGCTCTGGTCTTTAGTGTTCCTTGTACCTGTATTTGTAATTGATATGCTGGTATTCTTTATATAAGGGGGGCAGACAGATATGGATGAAAAACAGAAAAAATATACAGAGCTTGCCAATCGGATCTACGATCTTGACGGTGAGGTTTATGAATGTGTAGGTTCTTCCCTTGGCCGTACTTTTACCGGAGGAAGAGAAACAACTGTCCGTACTTTGAGTATGCTGATGTATACTAAACCGGATGGGCATCTTCTTCGAAGCGAACTGGCACTGATCAGCAATATGGCCCGTACTATTTCGGACAAGGAAGAAAAATCCCGTCTGATGAGAAAATATAACGATATCCTTAAAGAGGTGGAAGCTCTTCCGGATGGATTTGGAAGGGTGGATATTCTGGATCAGGAACGGCTTTCTCTGAATCTTGCAGCGGGAAGAGAAAAAATGTCCAAAGATGATCATCTGGTGATCTGTATCAGCCGTACCCATGGCAGTGCAGGAAATGATATTGGATTTGAACTGGCAGATGAACTGAAGATCAATTATTATGACGTGGAAATATTTGACCAGGTTCTGAAACGTCTGGAGGCAGATAAGGATGCGGTCAACGATGCAGAGAATTTTGTGGAATTTAACAAATACACAAAGAAAAAGAAACTGACGATGAAGGAAAGATTTCGTGAGTTCAGCCGTTATCATGGGCTTAATAAGCAGGATGCTGTGTTTTTTAATATGAGCGATCTGATCTGCAGCCTGGCAAAAACAGAGGATTGCATCATTATGGGACGCTGTGCAGATATGATACTGAAAAACAACCATATTCCTCATATCAGTCTTTTTATCAGCGCACCATTTTCTATGCGTGCACAGCATACAATGGAAGTTCGAAATATGAACCTGAAACAGGCTGTGCGCTTTTTGAAAAAAATGGACAGACGGCACAGAAAATATTATGAGTTTTACACGGGAGAAAAATGGGGAAAACCTGAAAATTATGATCTGTGTATCAACAGCGCCAATTATGGAATGAGAGAAACCATTGATGTGATAAAAAGAATGATTACGGGATAAAATATTCCCCGGCAAATGGATGATATGTTTTCTGTTAAATGTCAGAAAAATATCAGACCGGAGCCGGGGAGTTTTTTATTTATTTACATCAATATAACTATAAAGAGTGTATTTGGAAATTCCAAAATAATTAGCAACCTTATCACCGGATTTGGTGATAAGGAAAGCACCGGAATCATTCAGGAACTGGATGGCAGTTACTTTATCATCTTTATTCATCAGGGCTACCGGTTTTCCTACAAGGGCTACGGATTCCTCGATCAGGTGATCCAGAAGATCGTTGACATTATGGGTGATCTCCTTTGGTTTTTCTTCTGTATTTACAGGTGTTACCAGATCGTGAAGTGCACTTTCGATCATGGTAAGCCTGGAAATATCATAATTGATACCAAATACATAGTGCAGACTTCCGTCATCATCCCGGATATAGGAGGTGCTGCATTTAAGGATCTTGCCGTCAGAAGTTTTCATCAGATAGCCGGCATGATCTTTTAGATCATCTGGATGGATATCATCCGGTTTTTTGTTCTTATGAATGTGCCGGATCACATCAAAAACTGCATTGGATGGTCCGTCCCCTACACCTCTGTTTGTTACATGGCCATTTTCAATATATACGATGGAAGTTTCTGGATCATTTGTTTTCAGGTCATGGATGACTACCTCGCAGTCAGGTCCAAACTGACAGGCAATATCGTGAGCAATCTGTTTTAATACAGTAAGCCGTCCCATATACTTACCTCCTCTTTTTTTACCTTTAATATAACATAATAAAATGAAAATAAAAAGTTTTTTTACGAAAAAATTTATGTAAGCCTGAATAATTTTAAAACCGCACAGGGGAAACAGTTGAAGAAAACAGAAAAGAATGGTATATTGAAAAAAAACCAGAAATCGGGGGTGTAGTTTTATGAAATATTTGCTGAAAAATGGTACAGTTGTTTCTGGAGAGGGAGTCAGGCAGGCGGATGTCCTGATCGATGGAGAAAAGATCGCAGCAGTAGGCTGGAATCTTGAATCAGAAGGGGCAGAGGTTCTTGATATGACAGGGAAGCTTTTGTTTCCGGGTTTTATTGACGGTCATACACATTTTGATCTGGAAGTGGCAGGAACAGTTACAGCAGATGATTTTGAGACTGGAACGAGGGCTGCCATCCTTGGAGGAACCACTTTTGTAGTGGATTATGCTTCCCAGGATAAAGGCGGGCATACATTGAAAGAAGGCCTGGAAAAATGGCATAAAAAAGCAGATGGAAAATGCTCCTGTGATTACTCTTTCCATATGTCCGTAGTTGAATGGAATCCAGAAACAGAAGCAGAGATCCAGGATATGATCGATGAAGGAATCACAAGTTTTAAGCTTTATATGACTTATCCTGCTATGATCGTCAATGACTGTGATCTGTATAAGATACTGAAAAAACTGGGACAGTGCGGATGCTTTGCGGGGGTTCACTGTGAAAATGCAGGTGTGATCGACGCATTAATCGCTGAAGCAAAGAAAGAAGGACGCCTGGGACCGGAAAACCATCCGCTGGTCCGTCCGGATACCATGGAAGCAGAGGCTGTTCACAGGCTTCTTGTGATTGCGAAAGAAGCAGATGCTCCGGTAATGATCGTTCATCTTACAAATAAAAAAGCATATGAAGAAGTGATGGAAGCAAGGAAAAAAGGACAGATCGTATATGCGGAAACCTGTCCTCAGTACCTGCTTTTGGAGGACAGTGTTTATTCAAAACCGGATTTTGAGGGAGCAGTTTATGTATGTGCGCCTCCGATCCGCAAAAAAGAGGATCAGGACTGTTTATGGGAAGCCCTTGGAAACGAAGAGATCCAGACGGTTGCCACCGATCAGTGCAGCTTTAGCCTGGAACAGAAGGCTATGGGAAAAGAGGACTTTACAAAAATTCCCGGTGGTCTTCCAGGAGTACAGACCAGAGGAACCCTCCTTTATACCTATGGAGTCAAAACAGGAAAGATCACAGAAATGCAGATGTGTAAATTTTTAAGCGAAAATCCGGCAAAACTTTACGGTGTTTATCCAAGGAAGGGTGTGATCCAGGAAGGAAGCGACGCGGATATCGTTGTTCTTGATCCATCGAAAGAAAGCGTGATCTCAGCTAAAACCCATGCATACAATACCGATAACAACCCCTTTGAAGGATTTAAACTCGGCTGCGCGATCGACGATGTATTCTTAAGAGGCCATCATGCAGTGGCAGAGGGGGAACTGAAAGAAGAAAAACTGGGAACATTTATCCGAAGAGAAAAAAATATGCTGTGATTTTTGTTTGTGGGGGAGGCCGTAAAAATTCGTCCTTCCCCACAAACATAACTTTAAAGATTTATATTAATATTCTGCTCTTTGATATTATGTTTTTTTGCATATCCGGTAAGGATCAGCGTCAAAGCGCCGTCGCCTGTTACGTTGCAGGCGGTACCGAAGCTGTCCTGAAGTGCAAAGATTGTAAGCATCAGAGCTGTGCCGGTTTCGTTAAAGCCAAGAACACCTGTGATGATTCCGAGAGATGCCATAACGGTACCTCCGGGAACACCGGGAGCTCCAATGGCAAATACGCCAAGAAGGAGACAGAAAAGAACCATAGTTCCTGCTGACGGAGTGGAGCCGTACAGGATCTTGGAGATCGTCATACAGAAGAATACTTCTGTAAGAACAGATCCGCACAGATGGATGTTTGCAAAAAGAGGAATACCAAACTGTACCATATCTTTACGAAGCGGCTTTGCTTTGTCTGCACACTGAAGAGCAACTGCAAGTGTTGCTGCAGAGGACATGGTTCCTACTGCAGTAAGATAGGCGGGACCGTAGCAGCGTACCACATCCCAGGGATTTTCTTTGGAATAGATACCTGCCAGTACATATAAAAGTGCCATCCAGATAAAGTGACCGATCAGAACGATCACGATAACCTGAAGGAATACAGGGAACTGCTTGGTTATAGATCCTTCATAAGCCAGACCACAGAAGGTAAGTGCGATAAAGAATGGAAGGATCGGAATGATCACTTTGGATACGATGGAAAGGACGACAGCCTGAAATTCATCCAGGATTCCGGTGATCATTTTGGATTTGTTCCAGGTTGCTGCAAGACCTACCATAATGGAAAAAACAAGGGCACTCATAACAGACATGATCTGTGGGATCGCAAGTTCAAACACAACAGGAGGAAGTTCCTTTAATCCTTCTACATCTGTAACGATGGAAAGATGCGGGATCAGGGCATATCCTGCTGCTGTTGAAAAAAGTGCTGCTCCGATAGAGGAAGCATATGCGATCGCAATGGCAACACCCAGCATACGGGAAGCGCTGTTTCCAAGCTTTGTGATGGACGGTGCGATAAAACCAATAATAATCAGCGGTACACAGAAATTGATCACCTGTCCAAGAATATATTTCAATGTTACGACTACATTCAGGACGCCTGCAGTAAAGGATGAGCCATCTGTGGAATTCAGAATAAGACCGATCACAATTCCAAGGATAACTCCTACAAGAAGTTTAAATGGAAGACTTTTAAAAAAGCTGTTTTTTTTCATAAGATGATAATCCCCCTTCAAAAAATGATTTTCAGCATTCCTGATTTACGTTTACACGGTCGATCATGATATTTAATATTTCAGTGTCTGTGGAACGCATTCCTACTCGACCGATATAGCCCATGCTCTTGATGGTTTCTTCTACATCACCGCGGATAATACCTTCCCCGGGAAGAAAGCTTTTATTCTGAATGCTCAGATGGAATGCCATCAGGGCTGCGTCTACAGAGGAGGCGATCTTTGCTGCACAGGATGGCTTGGCTCCGTCACATACGATACCGCCGATATTTCCCAGTGTATTGATGATGGTCAGAGATACCTGCTGATAGCTTCCGCCATACATGTAAGTGATTCCGGCGCCGGCTCCGCAGGCTGCACTGACAGCGCCGCAGTATGCGGAAAGACTTCCAATATAATATTTCTGGTGGATGGCAATCAGGTTGCTGACAACAAGAGAACGATAAAGCTTTTCCCTGGAAACCTCCCATTCTTCTGCATAGGCGATAACAGGGAGAGAAACCGTCATTCCCTGATTTCCGCTGCCGGAATTGATCACAACAGGCATGGAACAGCCGCCCATACGTGCATCACTTCCTGCCGCTGCTCTGGCGCAGGCTCTGGTAGTGATGCCTTTTCCCCAGACATGCATAAGGGTTTTGCCGATCTGAGCACCATAATTGTTGTCGAGACCTTCCTGGGAAATTGCAGTGTTCATACGGATCTGACGTTCCAGGATCTCCTTTACGTCTGCGATGATCACCTGATCGGCAAAATCCAGGATATCTTTTACAGTAAGCCTGGATTTGTCAATGGCAGAATCTGTCTTTTCCTCCTCTGTTTCCCTGGAAAGAAGCACCTGGCCATCTTTTACGATCCGGGTGATGTTGGTATGCTGATCTACGATGGTAACCTCAGCAAAATGCTGTCCTTTGACTACTTTGGCCACAATATAAAGGTTTGATACTCCTTCTGCCAGAGTACAGGAGCAGATCTTTTTTTCTACCAGATCTCTTGTTTTTTCGATATGTTCCGGTCGTATTTCTTCCAGAACCTCCAGAGCTTTGTCGGCATTACCGCCCACCACGCCCAGAACAGCTGCCACGTCGATTCCTTTCAGACCTCCTGAATTAGGAACAGTGACGCCTTTTACATTTTTGATGATGTTTCCGCTTAACTGCATTTCAATGGTATCCGGAAATTCGCCCAGGATCTGTCGGGCTTTTGCCGCTGCATAGGCAATGGCAATAGGCTCAGTACATCCCAGAGCGGGAACAAGTTCATGCTTCAGAATAGCCAGATAGTTTGCATATAATGCAGAATCCATATTATCCTCCCTCCTGTGAGGCGTATTCAGACAGGATTTCTGACTGTACACCGCACTAAGTATTATGGGGCTAGTATAATATAAAATATATTCTAAATCAATCATTATACAAAATAACTACAAAAAAACAAAAAACATGTAATTGATTGTGCGTCTTGCTTGTTTACCGGAAGATGATATGGTAAAATAAGAACATTCACCGGACTTTTAAGGGTAAACCTGCGAAGAATGGATGTGAGAGAGAAACAGAAAAGAGAGTATTGCTGCAGGAAAAATGCAGTATTTCTGTACATATCCCCGGTGTCTGTCTGGCATCGGGTTTTTATTTTACAGAAGATCCCAAATAGAAAACGATCGGACACGGATGGAAAAACAGGAGAGGAGATGTGATATGGAAACAAGAATCGCAGTGATTGCCATTATTGTAGAAGACAGGGATAAAAGTGAAGAACTGAACCGGATCCTGCATGATTATGGAGAGTATATAGTAGGAAGGATGGGAATTCCCTACCGTTCAAAAGGCGTTTCCGTAATCAGTGTGATCCTGGATGCACCTCAGGAAAAGATCAGCGCCTTATCCGGTAAGCTGGGAATGTTAGAGGGGGTATCCAGTAAAACTGTATATTCCAAAATACCGGAGAAAAATCTATGAAAGAACTGATCGATAAACTTTATCTAACACAGACTCTGGACAGAGAGGAACTGATTTTTCTGATATCCCAAAGAAACAGAGATACAGAACTGTATGCCAGAGAGCTGGCACGGAAGGTCCGGGAAAAAGTCTACGGAAACAGGATTTTTATCAGAGGGCTGATCGAATTTACCAATTACTGCAAAAATGACTGCTATTACTGCGGTATCAGAAGAAGCAATAAAAATGCAGCCAGGTATCGTCTTACCAAAGAGGACATTCTCGACTGCTGCCGGCAGGGATACGGTCTGGGCTTTCGGACCTTTGTGCTGCAGGGGGGAGAGGACGGATATTTTACGGAGGAAAGACTTACCAATCTGATCCATGAGATAAAAGAGAGATATCCGGACTGCGCGCTGACTCTTTCTGTTGGGGAAAAGACGGAGGAACAATACAGAGCTTTTCGTGAAGCAGGAGCAGACCGCTATCTTCTCCGGCATGAAACAGCAGATAAGGATCATTATCGTATCCTTCATCCGGAACCTCTTTCCCTGGAAAACAGGAAACACTGCCTTGAGATACTCAAAAAGCTTGGGTTTCAGACCGGAGCAGGCTTTATGGTAGGCTCCCCGGGCCAGACTCCGGAAACACTGGCAGAGGATTTTCTGTTTTTAAAAAAGCTGGATCCGGAAATGGTGGGGATCGGACCTTTTATTTCCCATGGGGATACTCCTTTCCGGGATAAGGCTGACGGTACGCTGGAGGATACCCTTTTTTACCTGGCGCTTCTGCGCCTGATGCTTCCAGGAGTCCTTCTTCCGGCTACTACAGCACTTGGAACGATCCATCCATCCGGAAGGGAAATGGGGATCCTGTCCGGCGCCAATGTGGTGATGCCGAATCTGTCTCCTCTTTCAGTCAGAAAGAAATATATGCTTTATGACGGAAAAATTTCCACAGGAGACGAGGCGGCAGAGGGAGTGGAAAATCTGAAAAAACGAATGGAAACCATTGGCTGTCAGATCGTGACAGACCGTGGAGATTATTACAAAAAATAAGAAAATGCCGCTGATAAGGCGGCAAAAAGGAGGAAATCATGTACGATCCAAAATCAACAAAAGCAACAGAATTTATTGATCATCAGGAGATCCTGGATTCTCTTGCCTATGCAAAGGAGAATAAAGATAATACGGAGCTGATCGAAAATCTGATCGAAAGAGCGAGAGACTGCAAAGGCCTCAGCCACAGAGAGGCAGCGCTTCTTCTGGAATGCGAAGATCCTCGCCTGATTGACAAAATGTATCATGTAGCGAAGGAAATCAAACAGAAATTTTATGGAAACAGAATTGTAATGTTTGCGCCTTTGTATCTTTCCAATTATTGTATCAACGGATGCGTTTACTGCCCTTATCATGCAAAAAATAAACATATCCGCCGGAAAAAACTGACACAGGAGGAGATTCGTCAGGAAGTGATCGCCCTTCAGGATATGGGACATAAGCGCCTGGCTCTGGAAACAGGAGAAGATCCAAAAAATAATCCGATCGAGTATATCCTGGAGAGTATTAAAACCATTTACAGTATCAAACATAAAAACGGAGCGATCCGCCGGGTCAACGTAAATATTGCGGCAACTACTGTGGAAAATTATCGTAAGCTGAAAGAAGCCGGTATCGGAACTTACATCCTTTTCCAGGAGACTTATAATAAAGAAAGTTATGAGGCTCTTCATCCGACAGGACCGAAGAGCGATTATGCATATCATACAGAGGCTATGGATCGTGCTATGGAAGCGGGTATTGATGATGTAGGCTGCGGCGTACTTTTTGGACTGGAAACCTATCGTTACGATTTTGTGGGCATCCTTATGCATGCAGAGCATCTGGAGGCAAGATTTGGAGTGGGACCTCATACCATCAGTGTTCCCCGCATCTGTCCGGCAGATGATATTGATACGAAAGATTTTACCAATGCAGTGCCGGATGAGATCTTCCAGAAGATCGTTGCGGTGATCCGGATCGCAGTTCCTTATACAGGAATGATCATTTCTACCCGTGAGACGCAGAAGTGCAGAGAAAAGGTCCTGGATCTTGGAATTTCCCAGATCAGCGGCGGTTCCAGAACTTCCGTAGGAGGCTATGCAGAGGAGGAAGCAGAGGAGGAAAATTCTTCCCAGTTTGATGTCAGTGACAGACGGACATTGGATGAGGTGGTAAACTGGCTTCTGGAGCTGGGCTACATCCCCAGTTTCTGTACTGCATGCTACAGGGAAGGCCGTACCGGAGACCGCTTTATGTCTCTGGTAAAAGGCGGACAGATCGCAAACTGCTGTCACCCTAATGCATTGATGACTTTGAAGGAATATCTGGAGGATTATGCGTCACCTGATACCAGAGAAAAAGGACTGAAGGTGATTGAAAGAGAACTTCAGAATGTCGGCCGTGAAAAGACAAGAGAGATCTGTGCAAGGAATCTGAAAGAAATTGAAAATGGCAAGAGAGATTTCCGTTTCTGATGTTAATAGCAAAAAACACTTGCATAATATGCCTGTGATGGGGTATAGTGGTGGTATGCGATAAAGGAGGAAAATTCTTATGAAGAAATCCAGATTACTGATTGCACTGGCAGGTCTTACTCTTTTTGCTTCCGGCTGTGGCTACAGCACAGGAGGAGAGGACTCTACCGTGACTGTGATAAAAGCAACTCCCACACCAACTGCAACGCCAACACCGATTGCAACCCCCACACCGGCAGTAACCGCAACGCCTACACCTGAAATTTCACAGACAGCAAGCGGTGTGAAGATCATAAAGAAGGATGCGACCTATTATGCAAATAATGAGGCAAATATCCGTACAGACTGTGTGACGACAGACCAGCTGAATATTATTCAGAGCACCAAGGTAGGCGATCAGCTTACCGGTACAGGAGTCAGCGAGGACGGTCAGTGGATCGAGGTCGAGATCAACGGACAGAAGGGCTATGTAAGCGCTCAGTATGTGACGACAGAGGCTCCGGCTGGAGCGGCGGCACCTGCGGCAGATCAGGCTGCAGCCCAGTAAACAGAAGTAAAAAAGAAACCAGAGACGATTTCCAACAGGAAAAGAATCTCTGGTTTTTTGTCTGGCAGTTTTTGAATGGAGCAGATTATTCAGGATATACCAGACGGTCTTCTTTGATATCATAAAGGACTTCCTTCAGATATTTATCTGCCAGGTATTTTGCCATACCAAGGTTCATATCCAGATAGTTTCCGCAGTCCTTAGCAGAAGCGCCTGGAATCTCGCCCTCAAAATCACGGATAAATTCAAACATTTCTGTGATCAGACCTACAATGTCCTTAGATTCCAGATCGCCGGCAAGGAGAAGATAATTTCCTGTGCGGCAGCCCATAGGCCCCCAATAAATCACCTTTGGCCCGAATTCTTCATGATTGCGGAGAAAAGTAGCTGCCAGATGCTCCATGGCGTGAAGCTCTGCTGTATTCATAACAGGTTCCTCATTAGGAGAGGTCATACGGATATCAAAAGTAGTGATCACCTGATCTCCCAGATAATCCTTGCGGGAAACATAGATTCCCGGCTGCAGCCTGATATGGTCTATGGTAAAGCTTGCGATTTTTTTCATGTGTGTTCCTCCTGAAATATATGATATATCATTTTAGCAGAGTCCGGGTAAGGAAACAAGCAGTTACTGTGAACAATAATGAACGGAGTGAACAGTAACCAGTAATTCATTGACTTTATTTCTATAGAATGATAAACTGGTATACAGCTTAGAAATGCATCAACAAGAGAGGTAAATATCATGATAGACGGAAAAAAAGTTTTATTCAGCGGTATGCAGGCGACAGGAAACCTTACATTGGGAAATTATCTGGGTGCTCTGAAAAACTGGCTGACTTTAAGTGATGAATATGAGTGTTTTTACAGTGTGGTGGATCTTCATTCCATTACCGTACGCCAGAATCCGGCAGAGCTTCGCAAAAGAGCCCGTAATCTTCTGACTCTTTATATTGCAGCAGGACTGGATCCTGAGAAAAACTGTATCTATTATCAGTCCCATGTTTCCGGACATGCAGAGCTGTCCTGGATCTTAAGCTGTTTTACTTATATGGGCGAGCTGAATCGTATGACCCAGTTTAAAGACAAAGCAGCAAAGCATGCAGATAATATCAATGGCGGACTTTTTACCTATCCGGTCTTGATGGCGGCTGATATCCTTCTGTATCAGGCAGATGTGGTTCCGGTAGGAATCGATCAGATGCAGCATCTGGAACTTACCAGAAATGTGGCAGAGCGTTTTAACAATATTTACGGAGATGTATTTACAGTTCCGGAAGCATATGTAGGTAAGGTGGGAGCCAAGATCATGAGTCTTCAGGATCCTTCCAGAAAAATGTCCAAGTCTGATGAGAATCCAAACGGAAGTATTTACCTTATGGATGATCCAGATACGATCATGCGTAAATTTAAACGTGCAGTGACAGATTCCGAAGGCTGTATTGCTTATCGTGATGAACAGCCGGGAGTCAAGAATCTTATCGATATTTACTGTGCATGTACAGGAAAGACACCGGATGAAGCGGTAAAAGAATTTGACGGAAAAGGCTATGGTGAATTGAAACCGGCAGTGGCAGAGGCGGTGATCTCTGTATTGAAGCCTCTCCAGGACGAGTTCGCCAGACTTTCCAAAGATAAGGCATATATTGACTCTGTAATCAAAGAGAACGCAGAAAAGGCAAATTATTATGCCACAAAGACACTGCGCAAGGTACAGAGAAAGGTTGGTTTCCCGGACAGAATCCGATAACCATAAAAGAGGAAAGAGAAAAACTCCGGCAGACAAAACAGAAAAGCGGAGGGGCAGAAGCCGGTCCGCATACAACAACAGGATCAGGAGGAACAAAAATGAAACGTAAGACTCTGGCAGTACTTTGTGCTGCAGTACTTTCAGCGGCAATGCTGACAGGCTGCGGCGGAACGAAAGAATCAGCAGAAAAGACAAAAACAGAAACTGCTGCAGAAAAATCAGATTCAAAAGAAGAAACCGTTAGTGACGAAGAGGAAGAGAAGGGTTTCCTTTTCGGAAAAGCCCAGAAGAATACCGAAGAAGAAACGGTTAGTGACGAAGAGGCAGAGAAGGCTGGTTTCAGTGATGGTGAAGAGACTTCTTCCGAAGACGAAAACAAAGAAAATGCAGAAAAAACAGATAAAGAAGCAGTACTGGATACCAGCAGTGAGCTGACCGGCATCCATCATGCTCAGATCATTGTTAAGGATTATGGTGAAATCCAGGTGGAGCTGGATGCGGATACAGCTCCGATTACAGTGACAAACTTTATGAAGCTGGCGCAGGATGGATTTTATGACGGCCTTACTTTCCATCGGATCATGGAGGGCTTCATGGTTCAGGGCGGCGACCCGCTGGGAAATGGAAGAGGCGGATCTGATGAAGAGATCAAAGGAGAATTTGCCAATAATGGTGTGGAGAATGACATTTCTCATACAAGAGGAGTGATCTCCATGGCAAGAGCTATGGATCCGGACAGTGCAAGTTCTCAGTTCTTTATTGTTCATGAGGACAGCACATTCCTGGATGGAGATTATGCCGGATTTGGACATGTAACAGAAGGCATGGATGTAGTAGACAAAATCTGCGAAGATGCCCAGCCAGTAGATGACAATGGAACAATTGTGGCAGAAGAGCAGCCGGTGATTGAATCCATTACGATTATAGACTGATATCAGATTGAAGAGACTGACAGAATCAAAAGAATCCCTGCCCGGGAGGTACCGGACAGGGATTCTTTTAATTCTGTCATCCAAGATAACTTTTTAAAAGTTCAAAAGTATTTTTTACACCTTTTTTGTGACTTCTTTCGTATCCATGAGAAGCATATACCCCGGGACCGATCAGACAATGACGGGCGTCCACACCTGCATTTAAGGCAGCATCCACATCAGAGCCATAGTAAGGATACACATCAACTGCAAAATCTACATCTGCTTTTCGGGCAGCCTGAATAAGAGTGGAAACTACATCATAATGAGAGGGTCCCCGGCTGTCTTTTGCACAGATGGAAACCTGGCATTCGGTACATTCCAGTCCTTCGCCAACACATCCCATATCCACAGCCAGCATTTCTGTCACATCTTCCGGAATGGATCCGCAGCCGCCGTGGCCCACTTCTTCAAATACCGTGATATGCTGATAGATCCGGCGGGAAGGTGTGATATTTTCGTCTTTCAGATATTTTGCGTAGCCAATAAGGATCGCCGTACTCAGTTTGTCATCCAGAAAACGGCTTTTGATAAATCCGGATGGAGTGATTACGGTTCTCGGATCAAAACATACAATATCTCCGGTCATGATACCAAGAGCTTTTACTTCTTCTTTGGTGGAGACCAGTTCGTCCAGAAGTACCTCCATGTCTTTGTAGGTACGTTTGGTATCATTGTATTCCCCGTTTACATGGATGGAAGCGTTGCATAACTGGAAAGTTCCTGTGTAAGTCTTTCCGTTTCGGGTGATGATCCGGCAGTTTTCTGTTTCAGCATTGTTTGGGTTCATGCCGCCTAAAGGAGTCAGCTTCAAAGTTCCCTGATCTGTAATGGAGGAAACCATGGCTCCCAGTGTGTCCACATGACCGGTGAGAAGGATCGGACCTTCTGCGGGATCTGCTGCAGGAGAAGCCGTTCCCTCTGAAATCTGTACCAGCACACCGCCTTTTGTGGTACGCCGAGGCTGGTAGCCCATTTCCCTGTAAGTTTCCAGCAGCCAGTCTGTTACATTTCTGGTGTAGCCGGAAGGGCTGTCAATAGACAGAAGTTTCTGTGCCTGTTCCAGGATATATTCTGTGTAGTCTTTCATGTTGTCTCTCCTTTGTGAATTAATAATCTTAATTATTATAAAAAAAAACAGCTTTCAGGTCAATTGTAAAAAACTCTTGTCATTTACCATGTAAAAGTATATAATAAAAAACGAAAATTAAATGAAGCAGACGGGAGCTTGTATGACAGGCTGAGAGGAAGGTATGACCTTCGACCGATAACCTGATTTGGATAATGCCAACGTAGGGATGCCTGAGCATAAGTGTATGTATAACGGGAAATTACCGAAAATGGTAGTTTCCCGTTTTTTTCTTAACAGGCAGGACAGTCAGGGTTCATCAGGAAAAGAGGTGAAAATTCTGGTAAAGATCAATGGAGAAGAACAGGCTGTGGAAGGGCAGACTGTGGCAGAATATTTAGAGAAAGCAGGATACTCCAGGAACCGGGTGGCGGTTGAGAAAAACGGAGAGATACTACCAAAGGCGGAATATGACAGTGCTGTTCTGGAAGATGGAGACGTCATAGAAGTAGTAAGTTTTGTTGGAGGGGGCTGAAATGATACCGACAGAAGAAACCATGTACAAAGCGCTTGAAGAGCGCCATGGAAAAGAACTGCAGAAAAAATTTGCATCTGCCACAGTGGCAGTCTGCGGCTTGGGCGGCCTCGGCTCTCACATTGCATTTGCTCTTGCCCGCGCCGGTGTCGGCAGACTGATCCTGATAGATTTTGACAGGGTAGATATTACAAATCTGAACCGGCAGCAGTATAAGGCGGATCAGATCGGATTTGATAAGACAGAGGCTTTAAAAGAAAATCTGAAAGAAATTGCTCCTTATGTACAGATAAAAACCCATTGCGAAAAGCTGACAGAAAAAAATATCCCGGAGCTTTTGAAAGAAGCGGACATTATCTGTGAAGCTTTTGACAATCCGGAATGTAAGGCTATGCTGACCGACACGGTACTTTGCCTTATGAAAGAAAAATATCTGGTGGCGGCCTCAGGGATGGCAGGACTTGGAAGCGGCAATATCATCTGTACCCGGAAGATCATGGATCATTTTTATCTCTGTGGAGACGGTGTCAGTGAGGCGGCAGACGGAATGGGACTGATTTCTTCCAGAGTTATGCTCTGTGCTGCCCATCAGGCTCATATGGTCCTGCGGATTCTGGCTGGAGAATATGAAGTGTAAAAGACGATATCAGGTAATAATTGCACAAAAACATGTAAAAAGGAGAAACAATCATGAATGAAGATAAGCTGATTATTGGAGGACATGAATTTCATTCCCGGTTTATTCTGGGATCAGGGAAATACTCCCTGAAGCTGATCGAAGCGGCAGTAAAGGATGCGGGGGCGGAGATTATTACTCTGGCTGTCCGCCGTGCAAATACAAAAGAACAGGAAAATATTTTGGATTATATTCCGGAAGGAGTTACTCTTCTTCCTAATACCAGCGGTGCAAGAACGGCAGAGGAAGCAGTTCGCATCGCCTGTCTTGCAAGAGAGCTGGGATGCGGGAATTTTGTAAAGATCGAGATCATGCGGGATTCCAAATATCTTCTTCCGGACAATCAGGAGACGGTCCGCGCTACAGCAATGCTGGCTGAGAAAGGCTTTGTGGTGCTTCCCTATATGTACCCGGATCTGTATACAGCCCGAGATCTGGTCAATGCAGGAGCAGCTGCAGTCATGCCTCTGGCAGCTCCGATCGGATCTAATAAAGGGCTTGCCACCAAAGATTTTATACAGATTCTGGTAGATGAGATCGACCTTCCTGTTATTGTAGATGCAGGAATCGGAAAGCCGTCCCAGGCCTGTGAGGCAATGGAAATGGGGGCAGCAGCCATTATGGCAAATACCGCACTTGCCACAGCCGGAGATCTGCCGCTGATGGCAGCTGCTTTTCGTCAGGCAATCGAGGCGGGACGAAAGGCATATCTTTCCGGACTTGGAAGGGTACTTACCAGAGGCGGTTCCGCTTCCGATCCGCTGACAGGGTTTCTCAGAGATTAAGGGGTGTAAGCATGGAAAATCAGTTTTTTATAGATTCCGAATTTCTTTCAGAAAAGGCGCTGGAAAAAAAGCACCGTCTGGAAACAGATCCGTCTTTTCGGAAAAATCATATGGAATATCTTCCGGGAATGGAAAAAATCCAGTCAGACGTATGCGAAAATGTCATAAAACATATGGAAGAATACGATTATACCCGGTATACAGCCGCAGATGTAAAGGCAGCGCTGGAGCATGAGAAATGTTCCATTGAAGATTTTAAAGCTCTTCTTTCTCCTGCGGCAGAGCCGTTTCTGGAAAAAATGGCGCAAAAAGCAAGCCAGGAGACCAGCAGGCATTTTGGAAATACAGTATATTTTTTCACTCCTTTATATATTGCAAACTATTGCGAAAATTACTGCGTTTACTGTGGATTCAACTGTTACAACCACATCAGACGAATGAAGCTTTCCATGGAACAGATTGAAAAAGAGATGAGGGTAATTGCAGACAGCGGAATGGAAGAGATTCTGATCCTGACCGGAGAAAGCCGCAGCCAGAGTGATGTGAAATATATCGGTGAGGCCTGCTCTCTGGCACGGAAATACTTCCGCATGGTAGGGTTGGAGATCTATCCGGTAAATACAGAGGAGTATGCATATCTCCATCAGTGCGGCGCGGATTATGTGACTGTTTTTCAGGAGACCTATGATGCCGACAAGTATGAGACTCTTCACCTTATGGGACACAAAAGAGTGTGGCCGTATCGCTTTGATGCACAGGAGAGAGCGCTTCGGGGAGGTATGAGAGGCGTGGCATTTTCTGCCCTTCTGGGTCTTTCGGATTTTCGGAAGGATGCATTGGCAACCGGACTTCATGCATATTTTCTTCAGAGAAAATATCCTCATGCGGAAATGTCTCTTTCCTGTCCAAGACTTCGTCCGATCATCAATAACGATAAGATCAATCCTCTGGATGTCCATGAAAAACAGCTTTGCCAGATTATCTGTGCATACCGTATCTTTCTGCCTTTTGCCGGGATCACCGTATCCTCAAGAGAAAGCGCACAGTTTCGCAATGGAATTGTAAAGATTGCGGCTACAAAGGTATCGGCAGGCGTTTCTACGGGAATTGGAGATCATGAAAAAAAGTACAGTGGAAAAGACTCCAGGGAGGCATCAGGAGACGAACAGTTTGAGATTGACGACAGCAGAAGCCTGGATGATATGTATCAGGATATTGAAGAGGAAGGACTTCAGCCGGTACTGAACGATTATGTTTACGTATAGGAATGTTGGGGAAGCAGAAAGGCATTTAAGGATATGAAAAAAAGATCAGATATCAGGAAAAGTTCCGATATTCTGTCTGTAACAGACAGAAAGCTGTGCAGAGAAGAGTTCCTCAGTCGTATAGAGAGGATTGCGGCAGCCCGTCCGGCAGGAATCATTCTCAGAGAAAAGGATCTTTCGGAAGAGCAATATCAGAGTCTTGCAGAACAGGTGCTGGAGATCTGCCGGAAACAGGAAACTCAATGTATACTGCACAGTTTTTATGATACAGCTCTGGAGCTGGGGTGTGACAGAATTCATCTTCCTCTTTCAGTTCTTAAGGATATGGAACCGGGGAAGCGGAAACAGTTCCGGATTCTGGGAGCTTCCTGTCATTCGGCAGAGGATGCCTTTCTTGCAGAAAAAATGGGATGCAGTTATATTACAGCCGGACATATTTTTGAGACAGACTGCAAAAAAGGACTGCCGGGGAGAGGTCTGGAGTTTCTGGAAGAGGTGTGCCGGAGAGTTTCAGTTCCGGTTTATGCCATAGGAGGGATCACTGCAGCTGATATGAGAAAAATACGGCAGACAGGAGCGGCAGGAGCCTGTGTGATGAGCGGATTGATGACCTGCGAAGATCCGAAAGAATATCTGGAAGGATTCAAGGAGTGAACAGATGAAATTTAATAAGGAGATGCTGCTGCTCTATGCAGTGACAGACAGAAAATGGACAGGAGAGAAGACCCTGTATCAACAGGTAGAGGAAGCGTTAAAAGGCGGCGCCACTCTGATACAGCTCCGTGAAAAAAACATGTCTCAGGAAGAATTTCTCAAGGAAGCCCGGGAAATGACAGCTCTCTGTCATAGATATGGAACAGCGCTGATCATTAATGACAATGTGGAAGTGGCTTTAAAAAGCGGTGCAGATGGAGTGCATGTAGGAATAGAAGATATTCCGGTAAAGGAAATCCGAAAACAGGCGCCCGGAGATTTTATTATCGGAGCAACTGCAAAAACAACAGAGCAGGCACAGAGAGCAGAGAAGGAGGGAGCAGATTATCTTGGTGTGGGAGCGGTATTTCCTTCTCCTACCAAGAAAAATGCCATTCGTATCACGACAGAGGAACTGAGAAAAATATGCAGCTCAGTCAGGATTCCGGCAGTCGCCATAGGAGGGATCACTTCTGAAAATGCAGGATCTCTTGCCGGAGGCGGCATGGCAGGAATGGCGGTTGTATCGGCTGTGTTCGGCGCTTCTGATATTGAAAAAGAAACAGCCGGATTAAAGAAAAAAATTCAGGAGGCAGTGAGTTTATGAAACGTCCTGCAGTTTTGACCATCGCAGGAAGTGATTCCAGCGGAGGAGCCGGGATCCAGGCGGATATTAAGACTATGATCATGAACGGAGTTTATGCCATGAGTGCAGTGACTGCTCTGACAGCTCAGAATACCATGGGTGTAAGATCGGTTATGGAGGTTTCTCCGGAATTTCTGCAGCAGCAGCTGGATGCTGTATTTGAGGATATTTATCCAGATGCCATAAAGATAGGCATGGTTTCCTCCGGAGAGCTGGTTCGTGTGATTGTGGACAGACTTCATCATTATGGGGCAAAAAAAATAGTAGTGGATCCGGTGATGGTGTCTACCAGCGGATCGATTCTTATGAAAGAAGAAGCCAGAGCCGTTCTGGAGGAACAGCTGCTTCCCATGGCGGCAGTCATCACTCCGAATATTCCGGAAGCAGAGGTGCTTACCGGAAGAAAAATCAGAAACAGAGAAGATATGGAAGCGGCAGCTTTGTATCTGGGCATCCGTGGTATCCGGGCAGTGCTTTTAAAAGGAGGACACAGTGTCAGTGATGCGGACGATCTTCTTTATGCCAACGGTCGGCTTACCTGGTTTCCAGGCCGGAGAATCCCGAATTCCAACACCCATGGGACAGGATGCACTCTGTCTTCTGCAATCGCTTCCGCTCTTGCAAAAGGAATGGATGTAGAAGAGGCAGTGAAGGAGGCAAAGGAATACATTTCCGATGCTCTTGAGGCGGGCCTTGATCTTGGAAAAGGCAGCGGGCCGCTGGATCATGGACACCGGATAATTTATGAAACAGACGAAAGGAAAAACATATGAGAGAATATACAACACAGATGGACGCGGCAAAGCGCGGTATCATTACACCGGAAATGAAAATCGTAGCGGAGAAGGAATACCGTACAGAGGAGGAAATTCGTGACCTTGTGGCAAAAGGACAGGCGGTAATCTGCGCCAATCGACTTCACACCTGCATTGATCCCAATGGAGTGGGTTCCATGCTGCGCACCAAGATCAATGTAAACCTTGGCGTATCCAGAGACTGTAAGGATTATAATGTGGAGATGAAAAAGGTAATGGCTGCCGTAGATATGGGAGCAGAAGCGATCATGGATCTTTCTTCTCATGGAAATACACAGCCTTTCCGAAAAAAACTCACCCGGGAATGTCCGGCTATGATCGGCACTGTTCCTGTTTATGACAGTGTGATCCATTATCAGAGAGATCTTTCTACGTTATCTGCAAAGGATTTTATTGACGTGATCCGTCTTCATGCGGAGGATGGTGTTGATTTTGTGACTCTTCACTGTGGGATCACAAGAAAGACCATCGACCAGATTCGTACACATAAAAGAAAGATGAATATTGTATCCAGGGGCGGTTCTCTGGTGTTTGCCTGGATGAGCATGACAGGAGAAGAGAATCCCTTTTATGAATATTACGACGAGATTCTGGATATCTGCCGGGAATATGATGTGACGATTTCTCTTGGGGATGCCTGCCGCCCGGGATGTCTGGCAGATGCCAGTGACGTATGCCAGATTGAAGAACTGGTGCGCCTGGGTGAACTGACCAAACGTGCATGGGCAAAAGATGTTCAGGTTATGGTAGAAGGACCGGGTCATATGCCGTTAGATCAGATCGAAGCAAATATGAAGCTGCAGCAGACTGTCTGTATGGGAGCGCCTTTCTATGTCCTGGGACCAATCGTTACCGATATTGCTCCAGGTTATGATCACATTACAGCGGCTATCGGCGGTGCTGTTGCCGCAGCGGCAGGAGCAGCTTTTCTTTGTTATGTAACGCCGGCAGAGCATCTTGCCCTTCCAAATGTGGAGGATGTGAAGCAGGGGATCATTGCTTCCAGGATCGCTGCTCATGCAGCAGATATTGCAAAAAAAGTTCCCCATGCAAGAGACATGGACGATGCCATGGCAGATGCAAGGAGAACCTTTGACTGGGAAAAGCAGTGGGAGTGCTCCATTGATCCGGAAACTGCAAAAAGCATTAGGGATGACCGTGCTCCGGAACATGAGGACAGCTGCTCTATGTGTGGAAAGTTCTGCGCGGTCCGCAGTATGAATAAGGCTCTGAATGGAGAGTATATTGATATTCTCTGAGAAAAGAGGAATCAGAGCCGTATGATCAACACAGGGATCGGCGGATTGTTGGGGCGGTTATAATAGTCGCTGCGGATCACCAGATATTTTTTAGGGTCAAGATCTTTCAGCCAGGAAAGAACCTGATCCCTTTCCTGAAATCCAGAGTCTCCACCACTGTAGATACACAGGGAGATCAGTCCTCCTTTTTTCAGCAAAGTAAGTGACTGAGTAAGAGCCTGGATACTGGAGTCGCCTCTGGTGGCTT
The DNA here is from genome assembly GCA_900553515.1 of uncultured Blautia sp. Classification (GTDB taxonomy): domain Bacteria; phylum Bacillota; class Clostridia; order Lachnospirales; family Lachnospiraceae; genus Blautia_A. Next base: position 36,678 of record USDN01000017.1, read on the forward strand.
TTTTGTGGTCACCGCCAGGGAGATAGCCCAGATTAAAGACAATGCAGCTTATGGAATCAGGTTCCGCGTAGCGGGCCATGTTTGTATGAGATTCCAGAAGCAGAGTATAATTATCAGGAGCGCCTGCATCAGTCAGGCGCTTTTCTGTATGGATAAGAGCCTGTTCCTGAATGTCAAAAGCAGTTACATGTCCTTGTTCTCCGCATAAAGTGCTGAGAAGAAGTGTGTCATTTCCGTTTCCCATAGTGGCGTCTATGCATAAATCTCCAGGTTTTACCTGCTCCCGGATAAAATGAACACACCACTGGGTAATTTGATATGAATTCATGAGATCAACTTCCTTTTTATAGTGATAGGGACTATTATAGCGGATATATGAGGGAAAAGGTGTATAAAAATATGAACACGCAAAAAAATCCATTGCAATCACAAGGGCAGATTGGTAAAATAAGAAACGGAATGAACAGTAACAAGGAAGCTATAAAAATCACAGGAGGAAAGAGGAATGTTAAAGGGAAAAACAGTGCTTCTCGGTGTTACCGGAAGTATCGCTGCATATAAGATCGCGTATCTTGCCAGCGCACTGAACAAGCTTCATGCACAGGTACATGTACTGATGACGGAGAATGCCACGAATTTTATCAATCCGATCACATTTGAATCACTGACAGGAAATAAATGCCTGGTAGACACCTTTGACAGAAATTTCCAGTTTCAGGTAGAGCATGTGTCTCTTGCCAGGCAGGCAGATGTGGTGATGATCGCTCCGGCAAGTGCTAACGTGATCGGCAAGCTTGCCCATGGTATTGCAGACGATATGCTGACGACTACCGTTATGGCATGCAAATGTAAAAAATATATTTCTCCGGCAATGAATACAAATATGTATGAAAATCCCGTTGTCCAGGACAATCTGAAAATCCTGGAGCATTACGGTTTTGGAGTCATTGATCCGGCAGTGGGATATCTGGCATGTGGAGATACAGGAGCTGGAAAGATGCCGGAACCGGAAGTGCTTCTTCAGTATATCCTGAGGGAGATTGCCTGTGAAAAAGATCTTGCAGGCAAAAAGATTCTTGTAACAGCCGGACCTACGCAGGAGTCTATTGATCCGGTCCGTTTTATCACTAATCATTCTTCGGGGAAGATGGGATATGCCATTGCACGGGCAGCTATGCTCCGTGGAGCAGAGGTGACACTGGTAACAGGTCCCTGTGCTATAGATCCGCCTCCTTTTGTAAAGACAGTACCTGTGATCACTGCGAGAGACATGTTTGAGGCAGTCACATCAGTCAGTGCGGAACAGGATATTATTATAAAGGCTGCAGCAGTGGCAGATTACCGTCCTTCACACGTTGCAGACGAAAAGATGAAAAAACATGACAGTGAAATGTCCATAGAGCTGGAAAAAACAGACGACATCCTGAAATACCTGGGAGAGCACAGACCTCCCAACCAGTTTTTATGTGGATTTTCCATGGAAACACAGAATATGATCGGTAATTCCAGGGCCAAGCTTCAGAAGAAGCATCTGGATATGGTGGCAGCCAACAATCTTAAAGTGGCAGGCGCCGGGTTCCAGGGAGACACAAACGTGCTGACCCTGATTACACAGAATGAGGAAGCGTCACTTGAGCGGATGAGCAAAGAGGATGCAGCCAACGTCATTCTGGATAAGATTCTCTCTATATTAAAAGAGAGGGAAGTGTAACCCATTTACCAGGAAGCGGGCAAATAAACAATTCCGGCCTGCAGTTCCGCACCGTATTGTATCCCTGCACAGGGAACGATAACAAGGAGGAAAAAATGAAAACAACGAAAAAATTCACCACGTCACAGCTTACTATGCTGGGGTTAATGTCAGGCATTCTCCTGCTTATGGCATACACTCCGCTGGGATACCTGAACATTGGTCCGCTGGCGATTTCTTTTAATGTGATCCCGGTTGCCATCAGCGCCATTGTACTGGGACCCACAGGAGGAGCGATTGCAGGAGCTATTTTTGGTCTTACCAGTTTTGGCCAGTGTATCGGTATCGGAGGTACAAGTGCAATGGGCGCCATGCTTTTTGGCATCAATCCGCTTCTGGCATTTCTCCAGAGATTTCTTCCAAGACTTCTTGATGGATTCTGTCTTGGATATATATTCCGATTTATGCGAAAGAGGACCAATATTTATGTATCCTGTGCAGTGACGGGATTTTTCTCTGCATTTCTCAATACACTGTTCTTTATGACAGCCTTGATCGGAATGTTTGGAAACACCTCATATATCAAAGAAATGGTCGGTGGTCAGAATGTGATCCTGTTCTGCTGTGCCTTTGTAGGCATTAACGCTGTCTGCGAAATGATTTCTTCTACAGTGATCACAGGAGCAGTGGGAGCGGCTCTCTCCCGGGCGCATCTCCTTCCGGCGCCTCAGGCAGTTACTGTAAAATAAACAGAAGTCCTGCATAAGAGTTACTATGAAACACAAGTATTTGAAATAACGTTAGGAATGAGAAAATATGATCTTAGCTATTGATATCGGAAACACTAATATTGTTGTGGGCTGTATTGACCGGGAAAAAACCTACTTTGTAGAACGTCTCTCTACGGTACGCACAAAAACAGAACTGGAATATGCCATTGATCTGAAAACAGTTCTTGATATTTATCACATCAAAAAACAGGATATTGAGGGATGCATTATCTCTTCTGTTGTACCTCAGATCACCAATGTGGCAAAGCTTGCAGCAGAAAAGATCCTGAAAAAAGAGGTTATGGTAGTAGGACCGGGTCTGAAGACCGGACTGAACATCATGCTGGATAATCCGGGAGAAATGGGAGCAGACCGCGTGGCAGATGCTGTAGCAGCCATGACTTTTTATCCGGTGCCTCTTGTGATCGTAGATATGGGAACTGCAACAACCGTTTCCGTAGTAGATGAAAAGAAGCGTTTCATGGGGGGAATGATCCTTCCGGGAGTACGGGTTTCTCTGGATGCGCTGACAGCAAGAGCTTCCCAGCTCAGCGGAATCAGTATTGAGGAACCGAAAAGACTGATCGGAAGAAATACAGTGGACTGTATGAAAAGCGGTATCCTTTATGGAAATGCCGCTGCAGTAGACGGTATCATAGACAGGATCGAAGAAAATCTGGGACAGAAGGTGACAGTGATCGCCACAGGAGGAATGTCTAAAAAGATCATTCCTCACTGCAAAAGGGACATGATCCGGGATCCGGATCTTTTGCTGAAGGGGCTTCTTGTGATTTACGAGAAGAACCGTTCATGAAAATCCTCTGACCATATCCTCCGGAACTGGAGCCAGAAAGCGAAGCTCTTCTCCGGTGACAGGATGACGAAATTCCAGCTGCAGAGAATGCAGAGGCTGTCTCTGGAAAAAGGTATAATCCGGACAGTAAAGATAATCCGCAGGGAGGGGAAAACCCAGATATCCCATATGGACCCGGATCTGGTGCGTCCTTCCGGTTTCCAGATGAAGCTCCAGAAGGGACATGTTTTTGTGAGAGGCAAGACGGTGATAAAAGGTAACCGCTGTCTCTCCTTTTTCGTAGTCTACACATCTTTGGATCACAGAATCTCCAAGCCTTGCAATGGGCGCGGAGATTTTTCCGTCTAAGGGAGGTACGCCGTTTACTACAGCAAGGTAGGTACGGCGGATCTCTCTTTTTTTCATCTGGGAAGAAAGAAGCGCTGCACTGAAAGGGTTTTTGGCAAGGATCAGCGCTCCGGAGGTGTCCCGGTCCAAACGGTTGATACAGCGAAAAGGGCAAAAAATTCCAAGCTGCTGAAAGTAAAAAGCTGCTCCGTTGGCAAGGGTATTTTCATAATTGCCTGTGGAAGGGTGGACGGGCATGCCGGCAGGTTTGTTTACTACCAGGATATCCTGATCCTCAAAAAGAATATCCAGATGTATGGGAGCAGGAAGGATATTTTCCGGATCACCGGTTTCCGGGATATGGATGCGGAGAATGTCACCGGCATTCAAAGGTGCTCGGCCCCCGGCTTTGGAATCATTTAAAAGGATGGCGTCTTTCTGAGATTTCATGGAGGAAAGGATATTCCTGGAAAATCCCTTTGCTCGCAGGAAATCCAGAATTTGTGTGCCGTTATGTTCTTTTGTGATGGAATAAGTAAGGATTCTGTCCATGGAAATACCTCGTCTGTTGAATCATTTTTTGGGTTGTAGTTCTGTATTGTTTCCGGGGAGAGCTTTTTTTGCCAGTTTACGGTAGCTTCCTGCTGACATACCGCAGTATTTGCGGAAACTCTGAGAAAGATAGCTCTGGGAAGAGAACCCGGTAAGATGGGCGATATCGGAGATCCCGTAATCGGTGGTCTCCAGAAGCTCCTTGCATACCTCGATCCGCCTTCGGTTCAGATAACTGATCGGAGAAATTCCGTAATACTTTGTAAATTCATGACTCAGATAGTATTTGTTCAAATGGCTCATGGCGGAAAGCTGGTCCAGAGTAATGGGTTCACTGTAACTGGAATCCAGATATCTTTTGATGTCTGCACATTCCCGGCTGGGCTGCAGGGCAGAGACTACCTCAAATGCAGAGTCTGTAAGTCTTTTCAGCTGGATGGTAAGGCTTTCCAGCATGTTCCGGCAGATACTTTCATAGCCTTCAGCTTTTGTGTCCAGTTCCTGAAAAATAGAATGAAAGTAAAAAAGCAGGTCAGTTTTTTTCTGGCGGCAGTTAAAGATCTGAAAATCTTTATGATCGTGAAAAGAAAAACTGATCCCGTCTACGCCTACGGTAAAATAACTAAGAGGATGGCTGCTGTCAGAAAGTTCTGTATGGCTTAAATGGGGATTGATGATAATAAGGTCATCTTTTGCAATGGGAAATATTTCATCCCGGATGAGAAAATTTCCCTTTCCTTCCCGTACATAAAAAAGCTCGGTAAACCCATGTGAGTGGGGGATGCTGGACCAGTCGCCTTCGTATCTGGAAGCGGAGGCACAGACAAGGACCGCATCCACGGAAGGACAGGAATCGGAAATGAAGCGAAGAGAACGATTGCTCATGGCAGCTCCTTTCTGTGGAAAACATTAGTGTTTTTGTTTTTTGAATTGTTTTATAAAACTTGATAATTCCATCATATCACAAAAAAAAACATACAGCAAGATTTCTAAAAAACAAAGCAAAAAGACAATTGAATTCACAGGACAGAATCATTATTCTATACTTAGAAAAAGAAAAATGAAATGTTTGTACAGGGAGATTTTTACACAATATCAACGGAGGTAAAAACATGGCAGAAAAAAGAGGAAGAGTCACGATCCCGACTGATCTGGACGTGATCAAAGAAACACTTGATATTATGAAGGAATGGGGCGCAGATGCCATCCGTGACTGCGACGGTACAGAATTTCCGCAGGAGCTGAAGGACACTGGCTCTAAGATCTATGCAACCTATTATACAACCCGTAAGGATAACGACTGGGCAAAAGCGCACCCGGAAGAGATCCAGCAGATGTACATTATGACTTCCATCCATACAGCAGTTGAGGAAAGTCTGGAGATCCATCTTATGGATCACCTGTATCCGGATATGCTTGCAGTCAATACAAGAGATGATATTCGTAAATGGTGGGAAGTTATGGACCGTACAACCGGTCAGCCTGTTCCCTGTGAGAAATGGTCTTATCAGGAAGAAACCGGGAATGTAGTGATCCAGGCAGAGCGTTTCCATCAGTATACGGTAAGCTTCCTTGCATATATCATGTGGGATCCGGTTCATATGTATAATGCAGTTGTAAATGACTGGAAAGACGTGGAGCCGCAGATGACCTTCGACGTGCGTCAGCCGGCTACCAGGGAGTATTCTCTTAACCGTCTCCGTCGTTTCCTGGAAACTCACGAGTATGTGGATGTAGTACGTTTTACTACATTTTTCCATCAGTTCACACTGATCTTTGATGAAATGGCAAGAGAAAAATATGTAGACTGGTACGGATATTCCGCATCTGTCAGCCCGTATATCCTGGAGCAGTTTGAAAAGGAAGTGGGATATGCTTTCCGTCCGGAATTTATCATTGATCAGGGATATATGAACAATACTTATCGTATCCCTTCAAAAGAATTCCGTGATTTCCAGGCATTCCAGCGCAGAGAGGTTGCTCTTCTTGCAAAGGAAATGGTAGATATCGTACATGAGTATGGTAAAGAAGCCATGATGTTCATGGGAGATCACTGGATTGGCATGGAGCCGTTTATGGATGAATTTGCTCAGATCGGTCTGGATGCAGTAGTAGGAAGCGTTGGAAATGGAGCGACACTTCGTCTTTTCAGCGACATCAAGCATGTAAAATATACAGAGGGACGTTTCCTTCCGTATTTCTTCCCGGATACCTTCCATGAAGGCGGCGACCCGGTAAAAGAAGCAAAGGTAAACTGGGTAACAGCAAGAAGAGCGATCCTGAGAAGTCCGATCCAGAGAATCGGTTACGGCGGTTATCTGAAGCTTGCTCTCCAGTTCCCGGATTTTGTAGACTATATTAAGGAAGTATGTCAGGAATTCCGTACTCTTTATGACAATATCCAGGGCGTTACTCCTTACTGTGTCAAGAGAGTGGCTGTTCTGAACTGCTGGGGCAAAATGCGTGCATGGGGCAACCATATGGTACACCATGGTCTTTACCATAAACAGAACTATTCTTACTTCGGTGTGATCGAGGCGCTGAGCGGAGCTCCATTTGATGTTGCCTTTATCAGTTTCGAAGATATTAAAGCAGATCCGAAACTTCTGGAAAACTTTGATGTAGTGATCAATGTAGGTGATGCAGACACTGCACAGAGCGGCGGAGAATACTGGATCGATGAGACGGTCAGCACAGCAGTCCGTGAGTTTGTATACAATGGCGGCGGATTTATCGGTGTAGGCGAGCCGGGCGCTCATCAGTGGCAGGGTAAATTCTTCCAGCTGGATGACATCCTTGGTGTGGAAGAAGAGAGAGGATTTAACCTGAATACAGATAAGTATAACTGGGAAGAGCACAGAGATCACTTTATCCTGAAGGACTGCGCAGGAGAAGTGGATTTCGGTGAAGGAAAGAAGAACATCTTTGCCCTTCCGGAAACAGAGATCCTGATCCAGAAAGACAAAGAAGTTCAGATGGCAGTCAAAACCTTTGGAAAAGGCCGCGGCGTGTATATCAGTGGTCTTCCATACAGCTTTGAGAACAGCCGTGTTCTGTACCGTTCTGTTCTGTGGTCTGCATCTGCAGAAAAAGAGCTGAATTTATGGTATTCCACAAACTACAATGTGGAAGTCCACGCTTATGTAAAGAACGGCAAATACTGTGTGGTAAATAATACCTATGAACCGCAGGATACCACTGTTTACCGCGGTGACGGAACCAGCTTTGATCTTCATATGGAAGCAAATGAGATCAAATGGTATGAAATCTGAAATACAGATATTTATTTAAAAGTTTCGCCTCCAAGATAGTCCATGACAGACTGAAGAGCCGGAGAGATCCATTTGTTTTTATGATAAAGGATCTGTTTCCATATTTCTATATTCAGCCCCGGCACATGGAGATACGTCAGTTTGTTACTGCGGACAGCAGCTTCCGTTACATAATCCGGCAGGAAGGAAATTTCGGAACCTTTCTGGAGGATACTGGTGATGAGGCTTGTGTCGCTAAGCTCCAGAAACGGCGTGATCTCCATGGAACGGCTGGTCAGGTATTCGTCCAAAAGCTTTTGGTAGCTGGTGCTGCGCTCTGTAAGGACAAAAGACTGGCGGATCAGAGTCTTCCATGCAACGGATTTTTCCCGGGCAAGAGGGTGGTCAGCAGAACAGACGAAATGACAGGAAACAGGCGCCTCATAAGCGATTACATAATTCCGGTCGTAAATATGATGATCCAGAGTATACACAAGATCCACTTCATTCCGGTTCAGAAGCTGGAACATGGTTTCTGTACTGGTGCTGATCAGTTCCAGAGAAATGCCTGGAAAAAGCTGATGGAACTGCTCGAAATTATTCTGGAACAGCCAGTGGCACAGAGAGGGGGCAATGGCAATCCGGATATGTCCGGAAAGGGTCAGAGGATTGTCAGCAGTTTTTTTAATAGCGTCGGCGGTACGAAACAGCTGATGGGCAAGGGAAAGGATTTCCTTGCCCTTTTCTGTTAATTTTACACTATGATTGATCCGTTCAAAAAGAGGAATCCCAAGTTCGTTTTCCAGCTGGCGGATCTGCGTGGAAACAGAGGACTGTGTATATCCGAGATTTTCGGCTGCTTTTGTAAAACTTCCCAGTTCCGCTACCTGAATAAAGCTTTCCAGATTTCTGATCTCCATAAAAACCTCCTGTATTAATTATTGAAATTTTAGATGCTTTTTATTAAAACTATCAATTTTTCAAATTGTAAAAAATATTATATACTATTAATAATCATTGTACAAGTAAAACAGGAGGGCTTATGGGAGACTGGATAGTATCAATTATTGAGGCGTCGCCG
>USDN01000018.1 GCA_900553515.1 uncultured Blautia sp.
TTTAAAGAAAAAAGCCCAAAAATCAATGAATTAGGGCTTGAAATTATAGGAAGGTTATCAGTGCGTTAATAGTCAGTGTTGTGGCAATTGGTATACTTACCGGATGCGGTGAATCTTCGGATGGAAATTCTTCTGCACAGGGGGGAAAAACAGAACTGGAGTTGTTTTCCAGCAAAGCAGAGAACAAAGACATTCTTCAGCAGTTAGTGGATAAATTTAACAAAACTCATGAGAATGTGACAATTAAGATCACAGCACCGGCAGATGCAGGAACTGTATTAAAGACCAGAATGGCTAAAAATGATATGCCGGATATTGTCATGATGGGCGGAGATAACAACTATACAGAAGTAGAGAGTGCGGGAATGCTGGTTGATCTGAGTGATCAGGATTATATTTCAAATATTCAGGAATCTTATATGCAGATGGTTTATGATGTAAACCGGGACAAAGAAGAAAAAGCATATGGCGTCCCATATGCGGCAAATGCATCAGGAGTGATTTATAACGTTGATAAATTTAAAGAACTTGATCTTGAAATCCCGAAAACATGGGACGAATTTATTGCAGTGCTGGACAGATTGAAAGAAGCAGGAGAACAGCCTCTTCTTATGACCTGTAAAGACACATGGACAGGTCTTTGCCCATGGAACAGCATGGCTCCGGATCTTCAGCCGGATGGATTTACAGATGATCGTAAAGCAGATAAAACAACTTTTGTGGGAACTCATGAAGAAGTTGCAGAAAAATATCTGACACTTCTTGATTATGCACAGGATGATTTCATGGGTTTAACCTATAATGATGGAAATAAAGAGTTTGCGAACGGTGGAGCTGCTATGGTTATTAATGGTAACTGGGCGATCAATCAGTACAAAAATTCTAATCCGGATATCAATGTTAATATGTTTGCTTTTCCGGCATCTAATGATGAATCAAAAAACTATGTGACTTCTGGTGTTGACGTGCTTCTTGGCGTATGCAAAGACAGTGAAAATGAAGAAATGGCAAAAGAGTTTGTGTCTTTTATGATGGAGCCGGAAAATGCACAGACTTATATTGACGATCAGTTTGCTTTTTCTGCAGTAAAGGGAGTGGAACAGAAGAATGAAACCGTTACTGGTGTAAAAGAGGATATTGCAAATGGGAAGGTGGCAAACTTCCCGGATCATTACTATCCATCAGGTTTTGATCTTCCTTCACTTATTTCAGAAATGTGCCTGAATTATTCCAATGGGATGGATAATCAGGAAAATGTGGAGCAGTTTCTGAAACAGTGCGATGAAAAATATGATATTGCTAATGTAGATTAAGTGAGGAGATGATCTCATGAAGAAAAAAGCAGCTCGCAGAAAACCTGCTGTTAATAAAGTCTATTATATTTATGTAGGAATCCTTGCAGTATTGTTCTTTACTTTTCATACGATACCTTTTCTGAAAGGCGTTATGTACAGCTTCACAGACTGGAAGGGGTATGGAAACTGGAATTTTGTGGGACTTCGTAATTACCTCCATATGTTTACAGATACTGATACAGGAAACGCATACATATTCACTTTTAAATTTGCAGTAATTACCACTGTTCTGGTAAACGTGATCAGTCTGGTCCTGGCATGTGCTTTAAATGCAAAAATCAAATTTAAAAACACGATTAAAGCATTTTACTTTCTGCCATATATGCTGGGCAGTCTGATCGTCGGATTTATTTTTAACTATATTTTTGCGAATCTGATTCCGGATATCGGAAAATCACTGGGAATTAAAGCTTTAAGTGTCAATATCCTTGGGACAAGTAATGCAATGTGGGGGATTATTGCCGTATCTCTATGGATCGGATGTGCTTTTAACACACTGATCTACATTGCAGGTCTGCAGTCAATTGATACAGATGTGTACGAAGCGGCTGATCTGGACGGAGCAACAGGATTCCGTAGATTTACAAAGATTACATTTCCGCTTCTTGCACCGTCCTTTACTATTAATATGGTACTTTCTGCAAAAGGTTATCTGATGGTATACGATCAGATAATGGCTATGACGGATGGCGGTCCCGGAACCAGTACTACATCAATAGCTGTGCTGATCTACAAAAAGGGATTCGGAGGCGGACAGTTTTCTTACCAGTCAGCGAATGCAGTGATGTTGTTTATTGTAGTGGTACTGATATCCATATTCCAGCTGCGTATACTTGAAAAGAGAGAGGAGAAATTAGGATGAAACGGCGTACAGCAAATGTAAAAGAACGTTATAACTGGCCTGTTACGATCCTTTTGATCGCAGGAATTGTGCTGATCATTCTTCTGCCTCTTTATATGGCGCTGATGATTGCGATCAAGGATCCTTCAGATATGAATAATATTCTGGCATTACCTACAAAGCTGCGTCTTCAGAACTTTGTGGATGCCTGGAATATGACAAATTTTCCAAGGAAATTTTTAAATACCGCGTTTATTACAGTGATCAATCTGGCATTTACACTGGTGACCAATTCATTTGCAGCGTATTGTATTACAAGAAACAGAAAGAAAAGTAAATTCTTTTCTGTCATGTATTATTACTTTATCAGTGCGATGTTTATTCCGTTCCAGGTGATCATGCTTCCATTGGTTGTCCAGGCAAACAGTTTTCATTTAGACAATATTTATGGGATTACATTTTTATATGTTATTTTTGGTCTTCCGATGAATATTTTTCTTTACACAGGTGCGGTAAAAGGCATTCCGGAAGCCTTGGATGAAGCGGCAATGATCGATGGTGCAAATCCAGTACAGATTTTCGGCCGGATTATTTTTCCGGTATTAAAACCAACAACAGCAACCGTAGCAATACTTTCGTTTATGTGGACATGGAATGATTTTACCATGCCGCTGGTGCTTCTGAGCGATGAAAATCAGCAGACATTACAGCTTGCACAGTATGTGTTTAAGAGCCAGTTTTCGGTAGACTATAATCTGGCATTTGCTTCTTATCTTCTGGTACTTGCGCCTGTACTGCTTGTTTATATTTTCTGTCAGAAATGGATCATGAATGGTGTTGTGGCTGGTGCAGTGAAGTAAAATAAATACAGAAATAACAGGAGGCTCAACATGGAGAAAAAATGGTGGAAAGAAAGCGTAGTCTATCAGATCTACCCAAAAAGTTTTAAAGACAGCAACGGAGACGGCATTGGAGACATTAAAGGAATTATAGAAAAGCTTGATTATCTGAAAGAACTTGGCGTAAATGTGCTGTGGATCTCGCCAATGCTTGAGTCTCCTCAGGACGATAACGGATATGACATTTCGGATTACCGCAGGATATATGAAGACTACGGAACTATGGAAGATTATGAAGAAATGCTTTCAGAGGCACATAAAAGGGACATTAAAGTTTTGATGGATCTGGTAGTCAATCATACGTCTGACGAACATAACTGGTTTATAGAAAGCCGTAAATCCAAGGATAATCCGTACCGTGACTATTATATCTGGAAAGACCCGGTCAACGGAAAAGAACCAAATAACTGGGGCGGAGTATTCGGCGGTTCTGCATGGGAATATGATGAGAAGACGCAGATGTATTATCTGCATCTGTTTTCAAAGAAGCAGCCGGATCTTAACTGGGAAAATGAAAAGGTGCGCCGGGAAGTTTATGATATGATGACTTTCTGGTGTGAAAAAGGGATTGATGGCTTCCGAATGGATGTTATCAGTATGATCTCAAAAAATCAGGCATTTCCGGATGGAGAGGTTAAGAACGGGCTTTATGGGGATTTTAATCCATATTGTGTGCATGGCCCAAGAATCCACGAATTTCTGCAGGAAATGAATAAAGAAGTGCTTTCCAGGTATGATATAATGACGGTTGGTGAGACTTCCGGTGTTACCATTGAAGAAGCTCAGAAGTATGCCGGAGAAGATCGGAATGAGTTAAACATGGTATTTCAGTTTGAGCATGTAGAAGATGCCTGCGGTGATTATGGAAAGTGGACAACGGCAAAATTTAACTTCAGGGATTTTAAAAAGACCATGATCAAATGGCAGGAAGAACTGCAGGGAAAGGCATGGAACAGCCTGTTTCTGGGAAATCATGATCAGCCAAGAAGTGTCAGCAGATTTGGAAATGATAACCCTGCCTACAGAGAAACATCTGCAAAAATGCTGGCAACCTGTCTGCACATGATGCAGGGAACTCCGTATGTATATCAGGGAGAAGAGCTTGGAATGACCAATGCGTACTTTGATAAACTGGAAGATTATCGTGACATTGAAAGCATAAATTTCTTTGCAGAGCTGACAGAAGCAGGGATTATGACACCTGAATATATGATGAAATGCCTGATGCTCAGAAGCCGTGACAATGCAAGGACGCCTATGCAGTGGAATGATTCTGCGCAGGGCGGCTTTACAAGCGGGGAACCATGGATCAGAATAAATTCCAATTATAAGGAAATCAATGCAGCGCAGCAGCTGGGCGATCCAGCTTCAGTTTTTCATTATTATCAGAAACTGATCCGCCTTCGTAAAGAAAAAGAGATCATTGTTTATGGATCCTTTGAGGCTCTTTGTCGTGATGACGATAAGATTTTTGCTTATACAAGAAAACTGGATCAAAAAAAACTTCTGACAGTCTGCAACTTCAGTGATCAGGATGCTGAGATGGAGATCCCGGAAGAATTTGCAGGAGCGCAGTGTCTGATTACGAATCTGGGAAGAACTGTATTTGACAGAAATTTTGTTTTGAGACCTTATGAAGCATTTGTATTATATAAAGAATGAAAGGAATATTGTGAAATGATCAGAAAGTACAGGTATGGTACGCCTTTTGACACAGAGGCGCTGACGGAAAAAATCGGGACGGCAGAGGGCGGTTTCCCTTATGGTAAAATCAGTCTGGAAAATGGATTTGTTTTTACTTATATCATGGATGAAGAGGATATTGTTTATGGTCTTGGAGAATCCAATCGTGGAATCAACAAGAGAGGCTACTGTTATATCAGCAACTGTACAGATGATCCGGAGCATACAGAAGACAAACGATCCCTGTATGGGGCGCACAATTTCATTATTGTAAGCGGAAAAACAACGTTTGGACTGTTTTTTGATTATCCGGGAAAGCTGACGTTTGATATCGGCTATACCAGAATGGATACAATGAAAATTTTCTGTGAAAATGCAGATCTGGATATTTATGTAATTGAGGGAGAAACTGCATACGACATTGTGAAACAGTTTCGCCATGTGATCGGACACAGCTATATTCCGCCAAAGTTTGCTTTTGGCTTTGGACAGAGCCGTTGGGGATACACGACAAAAGAAGATTTCTGCAAAGTTGCAAAAGGATACCGTGAGAACCATATTCCTATCGATATGATCTATATGGACATTGATTATATGCAGGATTTTAAGGATTTCACGGTAAATGAAAAAAATTTCCCGGATTTTCAGGGCTTTGTTCAGGAAATGAAGGATCAGGAAATCCGTATGATCCCCATTATTGATGCCGGAGTCAAGGTAGAACCTGGATATGAAGTTTATGAAGAAGGCGTCAAAAACGATTACTTCTGCAAAAGGGAAGACGGAAGTGATTTTGTGGCGGCAGTATGGCCCGGTGATACACATTTTCCGGATGTATTGAACAAAGATGCCAGGAAATGGTTTGGGGATAAATACCGTTTCCTTACAGATCAGGGAATCGAAGGCTTCTGGAATGACATGAACGAGCCCGCAATTTTTTATTCTGCGGAAGGTCTGGCAGAGGCAAAAAAGCTTGCGGCAGAATTTGCAGAAGATACCGGGGGCAGAGTCCATGCATGGACCATGCAGGCAAAAATGAAAGATCTTGCAAATAATCCGGAGGATTACAGAAGGTTTTATCATAATGTGGACGGCAGAAAGATCCGTCATGACAGGGTACATAATCTTTTTGGATTTAATATGACAAGAGCAGCTGGAGAGGCATTTGAACGAATTGATCCGGACAGACGTTTTCTGATGTTTTCCAGATCCTCCTATATTGGAATGCACCGCTATGGCGGGATCTGGACAGGAGACAACAAATCCTGGTGGTCACATATTCTCCTTAATCTGAAAATGCTGCCGTCTCTCAATATGTGTGGATTCCTGTATACAGGCGCGGATCTTGGAGGATTTGGAGCGGATACCACCAGAGATCTTCTGCTCCGTTTCCTGGCGCTTGGCGTCTTTACCCCATTGATGCGCGATCACGCAGCTGCGGGAACAAGAGAACAGGAGTGCTATCAGTTTGAAAATATAGAAGATTTCCGTCATGTGATCGGAGTGAGGTATCGTCTTATTCCTTATCTGTACAGCGAATATATGAAAGCGGCGCTGAATGATGATATGTACTTCAGGCCAATGGGATTTGTCTATCCGGATGATAAAATGGCAGTTCGTGTGGAAGATCAGCTGATACTTGGGAATGAGATCATGATCGCGCCGGTTTATGAACAGAATGCAAGGGGACGTTATGTTTACCTGCCGGAAGAGATGAAATTTGTTAAATTTCTGCCGGATGGAACTATTTCAGAAGAAATTCTTGAAAAAGGAGTCCATTATGTGGAGGTGGCTCTGAACGAAGTACCGCTTTTTGTCCGCAGTGGAAAATGCATTCCGGTCGCAGAAGCAGCAGAATGTGTAAAAGAGATTGATACAGAGCAACTGCAGCTGATCGGATATGAGGAAAGCAGTTATACTTTATATGAAGATGATGGAATCCATAAAGAGTATGATAAAAAAGAGAATTACAGGGTGCTGAAGAGTTAAATACAGAGTCAAAGATTTCAGGCAGTTAGTCTATGAAAATAGGCTGGCTGCTTTTCATTTTTGGGAAAAGCTATTATAATATACAGAGACAGACGATAGATGTAATGGAGGTAAATATGCTGGCTTATACATATGTTGAAAAAGGTAAATTTGAACTCAGGGAAAAACCGATACCAGTTCTTCAGGATGACAGAGATGCGATCGTTCGTGTGACTATGGCAAGTATCTGTACAAGCGATCTTCACATTAAGCACGGATCGGTTCCCAGAGCAGTACCCGGGATCACGGTGGGACATGAGATGGTCGGTATTGTGGAAAGCACAGGTTCTGCGGTAAAAACAGTGAAGCCTGGAGACAGGGTAACGGTAAATGTAGAAACCTTTTGCGGAGAATGCTTTTTCTGCAAAAAGGGCTATGTGAATAACTGCACGGATCCGGATGGCGGCTGGGCATTAGGATGCCGGATCGACGGAGGGCAGGCAGAATATGTGAGGGTTCCTTACGCCGATCAGGGGCTGGATCGGATTCCGGATGAAGTGACAGATGAACAGGCTCTTTTTGTGGGAGATATTCTGGCAACCGGGTTCTGGGCTGCACGGATTTCCGAGATTAAAGAGGAGGATACGGTGCTCCTTCTGGGAGCGGGTCCTACGGGAATCTGTACCCTGCTCTGTGTTATGCTTAAAAACCCTAAAAGGATCATTGTATGCGAAAAGGACCCGAAACGCCGTGAATTTGTAAAGGAGCATTATCCTCAGGCGCTTCTTGTGGAACCGGAAGAGGCGCAGGATTTTGTGAAAAAGCACAGTGACCATGGCGGCGCGGATGTGGTCATAGAAGCGGCAGGAGCCGGAGATACCTTCCGTATGGCATGGGAATGCGCGAGACCGAATGCTGTTGTCACAGTGGTGGCATTGTATGATGAAGCGCAGACACTTCCTCTTCCTGACATGTATGGGAAGAATCTGATCTTTAAGACAGGAGGAGTAGACGGATGCGACTGTGAGGAAATCCTCCGGCTGATCCGGGAGGGAAAAATCGATACAACTCCTCTTATCACACACAAATATCCTCTTGCACAGATTGAAGAAGCATATAAGCTTTTTGAAAACAGAGAAGATCACGTTATAAAAGTGGCGATTGTGTAAAAAAGTGGTTGACAAATGCAAGTTAGTTGAAGTATACTTATCAACAAGTTAGTTGCAACATACTATTAAAAAGACAGCATATCACAGCAGCTCCTTGAAGCTCACAAAACAGGAATTAATTTGCTGCAGAAAGGTTCTTGAAATGAAGAAAATAACAAAATTATTCTGGATGATTCCTGGATTTTTATGCTTGGGATTGGGATCCCTGGGGATTATACTTCCATTTTTGCCGACAGTGCCTTTTTATATGGCAGCTGTTTTTTGTTTTGCAAAAAGTTCCCGAAGGCTTCACCACTGGTTTGTTGGGACGAATCTGTACAAAAAACATCTGGACAGCTTTGTGCAGGAACGGGCAATGACTATGAGCACAAAGCTCCGGATCGTGGCAATGGTTTCCGGGATTATGGGAATAGGATTTCTTTTAATGGAGGATGTACCTGCAGGAAGGATTTGTCTGGCAGCTGTCTGGTTGTTCCATCTTTTTTATTTTTTTTACAGGATACGTACGATTCCTGTAAACACAGATCAGTAGTCGGTCAGAAAAATAACAGGAGAAAATTTGCAGAATGATAAAAAAAAGACTGGTGGGATTTTTGTCTCACGCAAAAAAATACATTATGTACAATATATTCTGGCAGTGGATTTCACTTCTGGCACAGATTGGAGCAGTATTTGCCATTACAGCTATGCTGGCGCAGGCGGCACCGTTTTCCGGTATGGGAGGAGGTGGAATATCTGTAACAGGAGGATGGAAAAATACAGAAATCCAAGTAGGACAGACTGTTTTGATCCTGGTAATCTGCGTTGTCGTACGTTTTGTCTGTGAAAGAATGGCGGCCAGAGCTTCCTATCAGGCCAGTGTAGGGGTAAAACAGATTCTTCGAAAAAAAATATATGAAAAAATGAGAAGACTTGGAGCTTCTTATTCCGAAAAGGTTTCTACTTCGGAAGTTATGCAGGTCTGTACAGAAGGAGTGGAACAGCTGGAAATTTATTTTGGAAAATACCTGCCTCAGCTTTTTTACAGTCTTCTGGCTCCTGTAACTTTGTTTCTGATGCTGATGCGGGTAAGCTTCCGGGCAAGTCTGGTGCTTCTGATCTGCGTGCCGTTGATACCGGTTTCTATTGTTGCAGTACAGAAGCTGGCAAAAAAACTTTTAAACAGATATTGGAGTATTTACACAGGACTGGGAGATTCTTTTCTGGAAAATCTTCAGGGGCTGACGACTTTGAAAATCTATCAGGCAGATGAAAGGAAAGCACAGGAAATGGACCAGGAAGCCCAGAGATTTCGTCAGATCACCATGAAGGTTCTGACTATGCAGCTGAATTCTACAAGTGTGATGGATATTGTAGCCTATGGCGGTGCGGCTGCAGGGATGATCGTGGCGGCATCTGAATTTCTCAAAGGACAGCTGAATTTTGCAGGTGCCCTGACAATAATCTTACTGGCATCGGAATTTTTTATTCCGCTGCGGCTTCTGGGGTCCTTTTTTCATATTGCCATGAACGGAATGGCAGCAAGCGATAAAATTTTTGCCATACTGGATCTGCCGGAACCGGAACAGGGCAGTCGGGAACTGGATAAGGATCAAATAGAGATACGGCTTCAGGATGTACATTTTTCTTATGAAAAAGAGAGAGAGATCCTTGGAGGAATTGATCTTTATATGCCAGTCGGATCCTTTATTTCCCTTGTGGGAGAATCGGGATGCGGAAAAAGCACCATTGCAGGAATTCTGGCAGGAAAAAACAAGGGATTTACAGGTTCGGTTGCGATTAATAGAATAGATATTTCGGAGATCTCAGAGTCTTCGCTTATGAAAAATATTACATTAGTCCGTCATAACAGTTATCTTTTTAAAGGAACGGTGGAAGAAAATCTCCGCATGGCAAAGCCGGATGCTTCAGAGACTGAAATGAGAGAAGTCCTTTCCAGGGTCAATCTTATGGGATTTCTGAATACACAGAAGGGGCTTCAGACAGAGCTTCTGGAACGTGCGGAAAATCTTTCCGGAGGCCAGTGCCAGAGACTTGCTCTTGCCAGAGCACTGCTTCATGATTCACCGGTTTATATTTTTGATGAGGCTGCCAGCAATATCGATGTAGAAAGTGAAGAGCTTATTATGGATGTGATCCGCAGGCTTGCCAGAACCAAAACGGTTCTTTTGATTTCTCACAGGCTTGCAAATGTAGTGGAGTCCGACTGCATTTATATGATGAAAGATGGAATGATATGTGAACAGGGAGACCATCATCAGCTGCTGGAGCTTGATGGAGATTATGCAAAGCTTTATAAAAGTCAGATGGATCTGGAAAATTATTGTAATCCTGACAGAGAAGGGAGGATGAAAGATGACAGCAGGGAATAAAAATAAGACATCCGGACAACAGGATCTTTTAACAACACGCAGAAGCGCGCTGAAGATCATGGGAAGCCTGATCGGCCTTGTGAAGCCTCTTCTTCATATTATGCTGCTGGCAATCCTTCTTGGGACAGCGGGATATTTGTGTGCAATTTTTTTGACCATACTGGCAGGACAGACTCTTCTGAAAGGGATGAATTTTAACTTTTCTTCCGGTATAGGGGGAAGTGTATTTTCCGGTTTGACAGCAGAAAATATATTTATCCTGATGGCGGTTCTGGCAGTTTGCCGGGGAGTTCTGCATTATGCAGAGCAGTACTGCAACCACTTTATTGCGTTTAAGCTTCTGGCAATCATCCGACATAAGGTTTTTGCAGCTCTTCGGAAGCTTTGTCCGGCAAAGCTTGAGGGCCGGGATAAGGGAAATCTGATCTCGATCATCACTACAGACATCGAACTTTTGGAAGTTTTTTATGCACATACCATATCGCCTATTGCCATTGCAGTTCTGACATCTTTGACAATGGTGATCTTTATGGGGAGTTATCAATGGAAAACCGGTATTTTTGCTTTTTGTGCGTATGTGATTGTCGGTGCTGTGATTCCTTTATGGAATGGACGCCGGGGAAGCAGCAGCGGAATGGAATTCCGGTCAAAATTTGGAGAGCTGAACAGCTTTGTACTGGATTCTCTTCGTGGACTTGATGAGACGATCCAGTACGGTCAGGGCGAAAAAAGGGAAAAACAGATGGAAGAAAAATCGCTGGAGCTTGCAGAAATGCAGAAAAAGCTGAGCCGTATGGAAGGAGGCCAGAGATCGGTGACAAATCTGACAATCCTTCTGGCATCTTTTGGAATGTTGTTTTTTACTTTATACCTGTATGGGAAACAGGAAATCGGGTTTGATGGGGTGATTCTTTGCACCATAGCCATGATGGGATCTTTTGGTCCGGTAGTTGCATTGTCCAGTCTGTCAAATAATCTGAATCAGACACTGGCAAGTGGAGAGAGAGTATTGTCATTGCTTGAGGAAGTGCCGCTGGTACAGGAAATCTCAGGGGAAGAAGGTGATCTTCAGACACCAGACAGAGAGAACCCTCTGGCAACAGCCGGACGAAATGATTTTTCTGGTGCAGAGGCTTCCCGTGTGTCATTCTCTTATGAGGACGAAAGCATTCTGAACGATTACTCTATTAAGATCATGCCTGGAAGGATCGTGGGAATTCATGGTGTCAGTGGAAGCGGGAAATCTACTTTACTAAAGCTTCTCATGCGGTTCTGGGATGTGGACTCCGGAAAAATACTTGTAAATGGAGAAGATGTAAGAAATATTCCTACCAGCCGGCTTCGTGATACAGAAAGTTATGTAACCCAGGTAACTCATCTGTTTCATGATTCCATAGCAGGAAATATTGCAGTGGCAAAGCAGGGGGCTTCCAGAGAAGAGATTATGGAAGCAGCAAAAAAAGCATCTGTTCATGACTTTATCATGAGTCTTCCAAATGGTTATGATACAGAGGTTGGAGAACTGGGAGATACTCTTTCCGGTGGTGAAAAACAGAGAATTGGTATTGCCCGGGCTTTTCTCCATGATGCGCCGTTTATCCTGATGGATGAGCCAACCTCCAACCTGGACTCCCTGAACGAGGGTATCATTTTGAAATCATTGAAAGAAGAAGCAGATCAGAAGACGGTAGTTCTGGTTTCCCACAGGAAATCCACCATGAATGTGGCAGATGTGGTGTATAAAATGGAAAATGGAAGAGTGTCATAAAATAATATGGTTACAAAAATTTTTCGATTTGTTTATCAAATTCTGATACATATTCCTGATCCTGTCTCACACGGAAAATGTCATATTCCTTTGCAGCCTTTTTGATAGCCTGCTCATGAGATATTTTTCCTTTACCTTCAAGAATCTTACGCCTATTGCTGCTTAAAAACTGATTAGTCTGGTCAACCCAGTCTTGCATACTCATAAGAACTTCGTCCTCAGCCATTAGCTCAGCATAATCAATAAACATTGTAACAAGCCTGTTCAGATGGGACATTTCCTTCTCATTTAGATAATTCTTGGCAACAACAATGTCCCTTTTTAATATCTTGCCATTTGGTGCACCTTTCCATGTAGTGAGCCCCATAGTGGGTTTTTCTGCATCAGCACGGTCATAAATCAACTCAGCAGCAGTCTGTCCAGTAACTGCAAAATGAAGCTTATTCTGCACGAATGCATAAAAGGCTTTTGTGATTTCACTGTTCTTATCATAATCATAACTGCACTGCTCAAACACATCTGTGATTTTCTGATAAGCCCTACGTTCACTGGCGCGGATTTCACGGATGCGTTCCAGCAGCTCATCAAAGTAATCTTTTCCAAAAGGCTTTCCATTTTTGAGCATATCATCATTGAGCACAAAGCCTTTTGTGATATATTCTTTCAGTGTATTGGTAGCCCACTGACGGAATTTTGTTGCTTTCTTTGAATTTACACGATAGCCTACTGCAATTATGGCATCAAGATTATAAAAATCAAGATTGCGCTTTACCTTACGGCTACCTTCAATTTGAACTTGTTCCTTTTTGGAACAAGTTGCTTCACGTGTTAATTCTTCCTCTTCATAGATATTGCCCAAATGTTTTGTGATAGCCTGAGATTTAACACCAAAAAGCTCAGCCATAGCTTTAGTGGTGAGCCAGAATGTCTCATCTTCAAAATATACACTGACACAAACATTGGCATCATCTATCTGATAGAGGACGATATCATGCTTTTTTTCCATAATACAATTCCTTTCAAAAACAATTCATGAGTATTTGATAGATGTCTATTATTTATCAAAATCTATATCTATCTGTATTCCGGATATATCCTCCGAAGTACCCTGATTCCTGCAACGGTTGGCTTCGCTTCTGATAAGATTTTCAATATTATTCTTACCGTAGCTATCAATAGTAAGATACAATTTAAACAGTTCCTTTATCCGCTCTTCTGTTTCCGGAATGCCAAGCTGATTTATGGTCTTAATAGTGAGGGTAATAGACGAATCATCATCTGACTGTCCTAATATATAATCTGTCCTTACATCGAAAAAATCTGACAGATTACACAGTGTCTTAAAATCAGGATTTCTTTTGCCGACTTCCCACATAGCAATAGTACCTTTGGAAACACCTAGTTTTTCAGCTAAGGCAACCTGTGTATATCCATTTTTCTTGCGCAATTCTTTTAAGCGTGTTCCGAACATATCATTTTCTCCTAAAATCATATAAACACCACGTTTATATTAACACAAAATGTGAGAAAATAAAATTATATTTTAAACAGATTTATTGTTTTATACAACTTTATGTGAGATTCTGTATTGGCTTCTATATCAGAACATGATTGTTATGGTGATGTACGAAGAAAATCTGTTACAGTTCTGAACTAAATGCCATTGATAACTGAATAATAAGATATTTATTGATTAATACAAAAAAATTTACATTTCAAATATATTATTATAAAATAATAAATAAAAAAAGAAATACACTGGTCTGAAAAAATACTTTAGCAAAAGGGGGAGCATATGGAACTCAGTTTATTATTGATGCAGCAGATTATAAAATTATTCATTATGATTTTTATGGGATATCTGATTGTGAAGGTGGGAATTTTAAAATCAGAGGACAGCAGAGTGCTTTCAGCCTTGGTTCTTTATCTGATTGTTCCCTGCGTTATTATGAATGCCTTTCAGGTAGAATATTCACCTGAAAAAGCCAGTGGGCTTTTTCTTGCCTTTGTGGCATCTCTGCTGCTTATGTTTGTAACGCTCCCGGCAGTAAGTCTTGTGGGCAGGATGCTGAAACTGAATGAAGTGGAGAGGACGTCGGTTTATTATTCTAATGCCGGTAATATGATCATTCCTCTGGTGACATTTATTTTGGGTGAGGAATGGGTTTTATATGCATGTGTATATATGAGTCTTCAAATTGTTTTTTTCTGGACTCACTGTAAAAAAGAGCTAAGCAGGGAAAAAGGAATCGATTTAAAAAAGATTTTTACAAATATCAATATTATTGTGGTTGTAATTGCAGTTACTTTGTTTTTTATGAGGACTCGTCTTCCGGAGCTGTTGACAGAAACCTTTGCTTCGGTATCCGGTATGGTAGGTCCTGTAAGTATGTTTATAATTGGAATGTTAATGGCAGGCGCCGATCTGAAAAAAATATTTAAAAACAAGAGAGCTTATCTGGTAACAGGTCTGAGACTGATCGCTGTACCGGTATTTTCTCTTTTGATTCTGAAACTCAGCAGACTGGTTGGATTTCATACAGAAGGGCGGCAGATCCTGCTTATTGTATTTCTTGCAGTAACAACGCCGGCGGCGTCTACGGTGACCCAGATGAGCCAGCTTTATGGAAACGATTCAGAGTATGCCAGTGCGATCGGCGTACTGACAACTCTGGCGGCAGTAATCACAATGCCCTTGATGGTACTGCTGTTTCAGTCTGTTATCTGAAAATATTTTCAGTATTATAAAACCTCCGGATATATCCTGAAACTAACGGTGACAATATCACAGACAGATCTTTTACGAAAGTATATGATACAGACATAAAGGACAAGGAGGTATCCCCTATGAGGTTAAAAGATAAAGTAGCGATTATTACAGGCGGAAGCAGAGGTATTGGTTATGCAACGGCAGACGCGTTTCTGAGAGAGGGGGCAACAGTGATCCTGGCAGCCAGTTCTCAGGAATCTGCAGACAAAGCGGTAGAGAGCCTGAAGAAAAAATATCCGGACAGGATCATTGCAGGAATCAGCCCGGATCTTAGCAGCCTGGAAAGTGTAAGAAACGAATTCCGGGAAGCAACATCAAAATATGGATGTGTGGATATCCTGGTCAATAATGCAGGTGTTTCAGAAAGTACTCCTTTTGTAGAGTATACAGAAGAGGATTTTGACCGGGTCATGGATCTGAATGTAAAAGGTGTATTTAATGCGACGAGGGCTGCGTCAGAATGTATGGTTGCCAGAGGGAATGGTGTAATCTTAAGTACTTCTTCCATGGTGAGCATATATGGACAGTCCAGTGGTATTGCATATCCGGCATCTAAATTTGCAGTAAACGGTCTGACTGTTTCTCTGGCAAGAGAACTTGGTCCGAAAGGAATTCGTGTAAATGCAGTAGCACCGGGAATCACAGAAACAGATATGATGAAGGCAGTTCCAAAAAGCGTAATCGATCCAATGATCGCACAGATTCCGCTTAGGAGATTGGGACAGCCGGAAGATATTGCAAATGCATTTGTATTTCTTGCTTCCGATGAGGCGTCTTATATTACAGGCGTAGTGCTCAGCGTAGATGGAATGGCAAGGAATTAAACGTTAACGATACGATCAGGATATGGAGCAGGAGGGAAAAGCACCCGTATAAAACAGGAGAGAAAATAAAATGGGATTATTTGATTTTTTTAAAGGATCTGATTTTAATGAAGGAATTGAAATCTATAAAAATACTAAGGATGCGGTTCTTCTTGATGTAAGGACTCAGCAGGAATATCTGGAGGGAAGAGTTCCCGGAAGCTGGAATATTCCTCTTCAGGAAATTGGAAAAGTGGAAAAACTGATCGATAAAGCAGTTCCCCTTTTTGTATACTGTTTAAGTGGAGCGAGAAGCCGAATGGCAGCAGCGCAGCTTCAGCAGATGGGTTATGCAAGTGTTACAAATCTTGGCGGTATCAGCAGTTACCGTGGAAAGGTGGAAAGATAAAATGAAGGTTGTCATTATTGGGGGTGTTGCAGGAGGAGCAACTGCAGCAGCCAGAATACGCAGACTGGATGAAAAGGCACAGATCATTGTTTTTGAAAAATCAGGTTATATTTCCTATGCGAACTGTGGACTTCCTTATTATATTGGAGGAGTGATCACAGATAAGGAAGAGCTGACTTTGCAGACGCCGGAAAGTTTCTGGAAGCGTTTTCAGATTGAAATGCGTGTAAAACATGAAGTAACCAGGATCAACCCGGAGAAACAGACTGTTGAAGTAAAAAATCTGAATACCGGAGACGTTTTTGAAGAAAGCTATGACAAACTTTTGATTTCTACAGGAGCAAAACCAGTATGGCCGGATCTTCCCGGAACAGAGCTGGACAATCTCTTTACATTGAGAACAGTTGAGGATACTTTTAAGATCCGTGAATTTGTAGAAAAAAATCATCCCAGATCAGCAGTTCTGGCAGGAGGAGGCTATATTGGTCTGGAACTGGCAGAAAATCTCAGAGAGTTGGGAATGGATGTGACTATTGTACAGCGGCCGAAACAGCTGATGAATCCTCTGGACTCCGATATGGCAGCCTTTGTACATGGAAAAATGAGAAGCCGCGGAGTGAAACTGATGCTTGATCATACGGTGGCAGGATTTGAAAAGGGAGAAAAAGGAACCCGGGTACTTCTGAAGGATGAGCAGTCGTTGGAAGCTGATATGGTAATCCTTGCCATTGGTGTTTCTCCGGATTCTCACCTTGCCAGAGAGGCTGGACTGGAACTTGGAATAAAGGGAAGTATTGTGGTCAATGACCGGATGGAGACTTCTGTGCCGAATATTTATGCGGCAGGCGATGCAGTAGAGGTAAAACATTATATTACTGGAGAAAAAGCTCTGATCTCGCTGGCAGGTCCGGCAAATAAGCAGGGACGGATTGCTGCTGATAATATCTGTGGAGGAGACAGCCATTATCCGGGATCTCAGGGATCTTCCGTAATAAAAGTGTTTGATATGACAGTGGCATCTACAGGAATCAATGAACGGACAGCTCAGAAAGCTGGTATTGATTATGATAAGGTTTATTTATCACCTGCAAATCATGCTTCCTACTATCCGGGCGGAAAGCTTATGACTATGAAGGTGATCTTTGAAAAAGGAAGTTATAAACTTCTTGGAGCACAGATCGTAGGTTATGATGGAGTTGACAAGAGAATCGATGTACTTGCCGCTTCTATGTATGCCGGAATCACAGCGCTTCAGCTTAAGGAACTGGATTTGGCTTATGCACCTCCTTATTCTTCGGCAAAAGATCCTGTAAACATGGCCGGATTCATGATAGAAAATATAGCAGAGGGCAGATTGAAGCAGTTCTTTACCGAAGATGTGGAAGGACTTCCTCGTGACGGAAGTGTGATCCTTCTGGATACCAGAACACCATGGGAGTATAGCAGAGGTCATATAGAGGGATTTATCAATATTCCGGTAGACGAGCTTCGTGACAGACTTTCGGAGCTGGATAAAAATAAAAGAGTATACATTATCTGTCAGAGTGGACTGAGAAGCTATATTGCATACCGCATACTGACACAGGAAGGATATGACTGCAGGAACTTCTCAGGAGGTTTTCGTTTGTACGAGACGGTGACAGGTGATCGGGAAGCAGCCGGAGAAGCCCTTCCATGCGGAATGGAGATCTGCAGGTAATATAATGACACAGGCAGAACAGCTATTACTTTTCGGTGATAGCTGTTTTTAATGAAGATTTTAGATCTGTGCAGGATATCCGCTTGACGGTTTTATATGTTTCGGCATATAATTTTACATATAAAATCATCAATGATGAAAGAGGACAGTATGAAAAAAACGGATATTTTATTAAAACCAGTAGAAAAAGATTCGCTTTATCTGAAGATTTCTGATGCGATCTACAGTTACATAAAATTAAATAATCTGCAGCCGGAGGATAAACTGCCGTCGGAACGTGATATGGCGGCTATGCTTCAGACCAGCAGAAATTCCGTAAGAGAAGCGCTGCGTATTCTTGAAGACAGAGGACTTATTTATGTAAAAACAGGCAGTGGTGTTTTTGTAAAAGATCCGTATGGGGAAAATCGTTCCATTACTTTCCGGCTTACAGAATGTACAACGGAAGAACTCCAGGAGCTCCAGACGATCCTGGATCATCAGGCAGTTTTGAATGCCATCAGTAGGGGGACTTCTGAAGAGAAAGAAAATTTAATCTCTATCGCTTCTGAACTTATGGAAAAATATTCTCATAATATATACAGTCATACATTGGACTACAGTTTCCATACAAAATTATATGAAATGGGAAGAAATAAATCGATTCATCAGGTGATACAGGGAGTACGTGATACCCGCTTTATACAAAGAGAAAATGAAGACGGAGAAAATGATTCCATCTGGCTGGAAACTGTTCCCCAGCATCTGCAGCTGGCACAGGCTATTGCACAGTCCAATACACCTGCGGCACTGGCTGCTATTGATGAGATTCTGGAACATGGTTTTTCTCTTATTAATCATTCAAAATAAAAGGGAGCATCGCTCCACAACTGACTAATCAGTTATTTTGCGACACTCCTTTCTGTTTTTGGACATAAAAATGGAGCGCTTCTCCATAGATGACCACTCATCTATGGAGAAACGCCCCCTTTTCATTTTTATAATTCTTTTCCTGTCAGTTCAACGTATTCGTCGTAATTATCTCCGCCTTTTTTGATCTTAGCAATACCAAATCCGGTAAATCCCCAGATAATGGCAAAAATCACGCCTGTATAGCAGAGACATGCCCATGGTGCATACTGTGCAGTAGGTACGCCCAGAGTAGACGTCATGTAGACACCTGCAAGGGACCATGGCACAAGTGGTTCTACCACAGTGATACTGTCTTCCAGAGTACGGGAAAGATTCTTGGTTTCCAGTCCTCGCTTGATATACTCTCCGCGGAACAGTCCTCCGATCATCAGGAAGGTTACAGATGCTTCTCCGATAACAGTAATGATGATGATTCCAAGAAGAGTTGTTACGGTAATAAGCTGTCCGGTTCCGTGAATATGTTTCATAATATGACTGAGAATTACATCCAGGCATCCGGAAACAGTCAGGGCACCAATAAAACCAAAGGCACAGAATGCCATTAATGCAGTGTTCATCATAGAGGACATACCGCCTCTCTGAAGAAGATTAGGTACTTCCTGTACAATTCCCGCAAGGTCAATGGAGGGATTAGTAAACATTTCCATTTTGAAACCGCCTACCATACTTGCAGCACAGGTCTGGAAAGAAAATCCCTGAACTGTCATGGCAATGATTACTGCAACTGCAGAAGAAATCATCATAACAGGGATTGTAGGTTTTTTAAGAAGAGAGCCTGCAATAACGATAACCGGAGGCATCAGAAGCAAAAGTCCCATAGGCATACTCAGATCAAAGAGTTTTGCAAGTGTACTGATAATGGAATCTACCTGTGAGATCTCACCGCTTCCTGCAAAGGAGATACCTGCGATAACGTATACGATACAGCTGATGATAAATCCCGGTATCGTGGTATAAAACATATGTCCGATATGTTTATAAAGATTTGTTCCGCTGGCAATAGCAGACATATTGGTACTGTCTGAAAGAGGAGACATTTTATCTCCGAAATATGCTCCGGCTACAATAGCACCTGCTACAGCAGGAAGCGGAGCGCCCATGCCGGCTGCAACACTCATAAGTGCGGCTCCAACTGTTCCGGCAGCACCCCATGAGGTTCCGGTGCTGACAGAAAGAATAACAGTAACCAGGAAAGAGGTTACAATGATAAATTTCGGATTGATGATCTGTAATCCAACGTATACCAGGAACGGAATGGTTCCGCTGACGATCCATGCTCCGATCATGAGACCTACAGTGATCAGGATCATGATGGCAGGGAAGGCTTTTCCCAGCTTTTCTACAATTTCATTTTCTACATCCTTCCAGGTATAGCCAAGGAAGAGACAAAGGATAATGGTAAATGCTGCACAGATCAGAAGAAGGATTTTAATATCTACCTTAAAAATGATCAGTCCTAAAAATAAAACAACAAACATAAACACCAGGGGCAGAAGTGCAAGTCCAAGCCCAGGAGTCTTTTTTTCTCTGGTATTTTCTCCCATAATTATGTCCTCTCAATCAGATTTTATCAAGAGCCTGTGAAAGATCTGCGATGAGATTTTCCGCTCCTTCAAGACCGCAGTGCAGTCGTACAATGCTTCTGTTTAGATTGTGGAAAGCCTGTTCCTCTTCTGACCAGTTATAGGTATAGGCAATGGCGAGACTTTCAAATCCGCCCCAGGAGCAGCCGCGTTCAAAAATCTTCAGGCTGTCAACAAATTTTGCTGTATCCTCAGCGGAACCATCGATTTCAATACTCATAAGACCGCATTCGCCTTTTTGCTGTTTACGGGCAAGCTCGTACTGTGGATGAGATTTCAGTCCGGTGAAGTACACATGTTTTACCTTCGGATGGTTTTCCAGAAATTCAGCTACTTTCATAGCAGTTTCGTAATGTCTCTGCATACGGACATCAAGTGTACGAAGTCCTCTGATTGCCAGCCATGCTTCCATAGGACCCAGGACACCGCCAAACCAGTCTCTCTGTACCATGATCTTCTGCATAAATTCCTCGTCTTTGGAGATCAGAACACCGCCGATCAGATCGCTGTGTCCTCCAATGTATTTTGTCATGGTATGCATTACAATATCGATTCCCATATCAAGTGGTTTCTGGAAGACCGGTGTAGAATAGGTGTTGTCGATATAGGTTTTGATGCCATGCTCATGAGCCAGCTTTGCCACACCTTCAAGGTCAACAACAGAAAAGATAAGTGTGGACGGACTTTCCAGAATGATCATATCAGTTTCCGGTCGGATGGCCTCCTCAAAGTCTTTCAGATTGGTGCCATCTACATAAGTTACGCTGATCTCCATTTTTTCTTTCAGGAAATCATTGAGAAGATGCTGTACGGGACCATAGCTTGCCTTCATACAGATTACGTGGCTTCCTGTTTTACATACTGCCAGGATTGCAGCTGCACAGGCAGCCATTCCGGCAGAAAAAACAACGGCTCTGCTTCCATGCTCAAGAGCAGCCATTTTTTTCTCAAGAATGGTTACAGTAGGATTGGATGCTCTTCCGTAATAATATTCATCCTTAAAGATATCCACTGCAAAATAATCATCAACAGAATCAAATACATGAAGAGAATTCATAAAAATGGGGGGTGTGACCGATTTCATATATTTTGATGGATCTTCGCCCACATGGGTCATTGCCAGTAAATCCTGATTGTCTGTCATGATAATTCCTCCTTTTGGTTTAGTGGTTCATTGGTTGAACCAATTTATGAGAATATTATGTACTTTGTGTATAATTTTGTCAATATAGAAAATACAAACCTTATATTTTTTGTAAAATATATATAAAAATAGAATGAAAAATTTGTATAATATTTTGTTTGACAATGAGAAGTGACCGTGCTTTGTTTCCAAATTTCGGGAAGGATCGTGGAATTTTCTTGCGGCAGCTTTTGCTTTTATGATAGAATACAGGTGCTTTACACACAATAAAAACAGGAGGTACTGAAGATTGTTTTCAGGAATTATTGAAGCATACAGTAAGGTCGTAGGTGTGCTGAGCAACTGGATGTACAGTTACATTCTGATTATCCTGCTGGTTGGAGCGGGAATCTATTTTACTGTAAAGACAAAGGGGATCCAGTTCCGGGCATTAAAAGAAGCAATCCGGGTGGTTATGGAGCCGAAGGAGGATGAAAAATCGATTTCTTCTTTTCAGGCGCTGATGATTTCCACAGCATCCAGGGTGGGAACCGGAAATATAGCAGGGATTTCCACAGCTCTTTGTATCGGAGGTCCGGGGGCTATGTTCTGGATGTGGGTGACCGCACTTCTGGGAAGCGCGTCTGCATTTATCGAAAGTTCACTGGCGCAGATCTATAAAAGAAAGGCGGCAGATGGAAGCTCTTATGGAGGACCGGCTTATTATATCCAGGCTGTCCTGAAAAAAAGATGGCTGGGTATTGTGTTTGCATCGGTTCTGATCCTGACATATATGGGCGGATTTAATATGGTGGCTTCTTTTAATATTTCAGATTCTTTCCGGAGATATGATTTTTACCAGCCTGGCACAACGCCGCTGATTGTAGGCGTAGTTCTGGCTCTGATCTTTGGTATCTGTATTTTTGGAGGAAGTAAACGTATTTCCAGGATTACTGAGGTGATCGTTCCTCTGATGGGGATTTTTTATATCGGAGTTTCTCTTTTTATTGTGATTACACATTTGAATCTTCTTCCCGGAGTGATCGCATCAATTTTTAAAGGCGCATTCAACCTTTCGGCTATTTTTGGAGGATTTGCAGGATCTGCGATCATGCAGGGAATTAAGAGAGGACTGTTTTCCAACGAAGCCGGCGTGGGCTCCGCACCAAATGCCTCTGCTTCTGCAGGCGTATCTCATCCGGCCAAACAGGGACTGGTACAGATGCTTTCTGTTTATATTGATACGATCGTGATCTGCAGCGCTACCGGTTTTATGCTGCTTTGTTCCGGAGTTGCACCGGAAAGTGGAATTGCGGGAATGCCTTATGTTCAGGAGGCTGTTGCAGGATCACTGGGAAGCTTTGGAAGTGTGTTTATAACAGTGGCATTGTTTATGTTTGCTTTTACGACGCTGATCGGAAACTTTTATTATGCGGAAATGGGACTTCGTTATATTTGTGATAAAGCTCCGGGAAAAGCTCTTTTGAATACGTTTCGGGTGGCGGCAGCGCTGATCGTATGCCTGGGCGCGACCATGGACTTCAGTGTTGTATGGGATACGGCAGATGTTCTGATGGGATTGATGGCTCTGATCAATCTTCCGGTGATCGTGATTTTATCAAAACCGGCGATCCACTGTATGCAGGATTATTTCCGGCAGAAATCTCAGGGGAAAAATCCTGTTTTCAGGGCAAAGGATATTGGATTGAAAACAAAAACAGACTTCTGGAATGAGTGATATCATCCGGGAATTTTCAGGCAGTTCATCCGTCTGGAAGTTCCCGGATTGTACTTTATCTAAAACATGTGTTAAAGAATTGACAAACCACTAAATCAAGTATACACTTGGCTTGTAGATAAGAAATTTACACTAAATAACTAATAACTCAGTCCTGTGGGCAGAATTTTTAAACCGCAGGACATTTATATGAAAGAGGTGCTGAAATGAAAGATTTTACACAGTGGGAAGGCTTTAATGGAAAGCGCTGGAAAGAAAAAATTGACGTTCGTAACTTTATTAAAATGAACTATACACCATATGACGGTGACGCTTCTTTCCTGGAAGGACCGACAGAGGCAACAGACAAGCTCTGGGGCAAACTTCAGGAGCTTCAGAAGGAAGAGCGTGCAAAAGGCGGCGTTCTGGACATGGAAACAGAGGTTGTTACTTCTCTTACCGCATATGGCCCAGGATATATTGATGAGAACCTGAAAGATCTGGAAACCGTTGTAGGTCTTCAGACAGACAAGCCGCTGAAACGTGCATTTATGCCTTACGGCGGAATTAAAATGGCTGAAAAAGCATGTGAAACTTACGGATATAAAGTAAGTGACAAGATTAAAGATATCTTTAACAACTATGAGTTCAAAACACATAATCAGGGTGTATTTGACATTTACACACCGGAGATGAAGGTTGCCCGTCACAACAAGATCCTTACCGGTCTTCCGGACACCTACGGACGCGGACGTATCGTAGGCGATTACAGACGTGTGGCTCTTTATGGTATTGACGCTCTGATCGAAGGAAAGAAAAAAGACTTCGCAGCAAGCGACCGTCAGGGTATGAGACGCTACGATTTCCAGCTTCGTGAGGAGATCGCAGATCAGATCCGCGCTCTTGAGGGCATGAAGGCTATGGCTCAGGCTTATGGTTTTGATATCTCCCAGCCGGCTAAAGATGCAAGAGAAGCATTCCAGTGGCTGTATTTCGGATATCTTGCAGCGATCAAGACTCAGAACGGCGCTGCAATGAGTGTCGGACGTATCTCTACTTTCCTTGATATTTATATTGAAAGAGACCTGAAGAATGGTACTCTTACAGAGAAAGAGGCGCAGGAGCTTGTTGACCATATGGTTATGAAATTCCGTATGGTAAAATTTGCACGTATTCCGTCCTACAACCAGCTGTTCTCCGGCGACCCGGTATGGGCAACTCTGGAAGTAGCAGGTATGGGAATCGACGGACGTCATATGGTAACAAAGAACGACTTCCGCTTCCTTCATACTCTGGAGGATATGGGACCGGCTCCGGAACCAAACCTGACTGTACTGTATTCTTCCAGACTGCCTGAGAACTTTAAGAAATATGCGGCAAATATTTCTATCACAACAAGCTCTATCCAGTACGAGAATGATGATGTTATGCGTCCGGTATGGGGAGACGATTACAGCATCTGCTGTTGTGTATCTGCTACAGAGACAGGTAAAGAGATCCAGTTCTTCGGCGCCCGTGCAAACCTTGCAAAATGTCTTCTTTACGCAATCAACGGCGGTGTGGATGAGAAGACAAAACAGCAGGTAGGACCTCAGTATCAGCCGATCACTTCCGAGTATCTTGACTATGATGAGGTAGTGAAGAAATACGATCAGATGATGGACTGGCTGGCTCATCTGTATGTTGGAACACTGAACATGATCCATTACATGCATGACAAATATTACTATGAAGCAGCAGAGATGGCTCTGATCGATACAAAGGTTGACCGTTCCTTTGCAACAGGTATTGCAGGATTTTCTCATGTAGTAGACTCTCTGTCTGCAATTAAATATGCAAAAGTGAAAGCTATCCGTGATGAGGACGGAATTACAACCGACTTCGAGGTAGAGGGAGATTTCCCGCGTTATGGAAATGATGATGACAGAGCAGATGAGATTGCAACAAATCTTCTGTCTACTTTCCTTGCAAAACTGAAACACATTCATACATACCGTGATTCAAAACCGACCACATCCATCCTTACCATTACCTCTAATGTAGTTTATGGTAAAGCTACAGGATCCCTTCCGGACGGAAGAAAAGCAGGCGAGCCTCTGGCGCCTGGCGCGAACCCGTCTTACGGAGCAGAGCAGAACGGACTTCTTGCTTCCCTGAACTCTGTTGCAAAACTTGATTATGAGGATGCCCTTGACGGTATTTCTAATACACAGACCATCAACCCGGATGCACTGGGACACAGTGATGAAGAGCGTACAGATAATCTGGTCCATGTACTTGACGGATACTTTGACCAGGGTGCACATCATCTGAACGTAAACGTATTTGGAAAAGAAAAACTGATCGATGCTATGGAACACCCGGAAAAAGAAGAGTATGCAAACTTTACAATCCGTGTTTCCGGTTATGCAGTTAAATTTATCGATCTTACAAGAGAGCAGCAGATGGACGTTATTTCCAGAACCTGCCACGCAGAAATGTAAGAATGGAAAAAAAAGAGATTAAAGGATATGTTCACTCACTGGAAAGCTTCGGGTCGGTTGACGGCCCGGGCGTCCGGTATGTGATTTTTTTAAGCGGCTGTGGGATGCGCTGCCAGTTCTGCCATAATCCGGATACCTGGAAAATGGGACAGGGGCAGGAGTACACACCTGCAGAGCTTTTGAAAAAAGCTCTCCGTTATAAAAATTACTGGGGAGAAAAAGGCGGGATCACAGTCAGCGGAGGAGAACCTCTTCTGCAGATTGATTTCCTGACAGAATTTTTCCGGCTGGCAAAAGAAGTGGGAGTTCATACAGCTCTGGATACCAGCGCGAATCCTTATACGGAGGAAGAGGCTTTTTACTCCAAATGGCAGGAGCTTATGAAGTACACAGACCTTGTTCTTCTGGATATCAAGCAGATTGATGAGGAAGAGCATGTGAAGCTTACCGGATGTACCAATCAGAATATCCTTGCCATGGCAGAAAAGCTTTCAGAGATGGATAAGCCTGTATGGATCCGTCATGTGCTTGTGCCCGGCGGAAGCGATAAGGATGAATACCTGCACAGGCTTGCAGATTTTATCCATACTCTGAAAAATGTGGAAAGAGTGGAAGTGCTTCCTTATCATACGCTTGGAACTTTTAAGTGGAAAAATCTCGGGATTCCATATCCGCTGGAGGGAGTGAAACCTCCTACAGAAGAAAGAATTAAAAATGCCAGAGAAATTCTGGGCGCGAAGTAAAGAATCTGGAATTCTTTATAATTTAAAGATATAAGAATAGGAACTGCTGTGAGAAACCTGTGGTTCCGGCGTAAAGTCTGCCGGAAAAGGGAAGCTTGCGGCAGTTTTTGTTTGTGACAGAAGTTAATAAATTTTTTACTTGGCAGTATTGTAAGCGTTTGCTACAATGAAAGAAACAAATCTATAAAGGTGGTGGTACATATGGAGAAAACCAGTATAAAAACAAATACCACTACAAAAGATAAAGCAGGTTTTACTTCCGCAGAACTTGAGGAAAAATTCCTGAAAATTGCAAAGCATACAACCAAAGACAGCGTATTCCGGGATTTGTTTGGGAATACAAAATATCTTTTGGAACTGTATCAGATTCTACATCCGGAAGATGCGGACGTTACAGAAGAAGATTTGAGCATTGTAACTATCAAGAATATTCTTCTTGATCAGATGTACAATGATCTGGGGTTTTGTGTAAGAGACAGACTGGTGATTCTGGTAGAAGCGCAGAGTACCTGGTCACTGAATATTCTGGTGAGAGGCTTCTTATATTTAGCCCAGACATGGCAGGAATACATACAGGAAACCAGGCAGAATGTGTACAAAAGTAAAAAAATTGTTATTCCAAAGCCAGAGCTGTATGTAATCTATACCGGAAGCAGGAAAAATGTTCCGGAGTGGATATTTCTTTCAGAAGAATTTTTTGGAGGGAAATCAAAATTTGCAGATCTGGGAATCCGGGTTTTGTCCTGTGGGGCAGAAGGAGATATCATTGATCAGTACATAAAGTTTACCAGGGTCTTTAACGATCAGGTAAAAATTTACGGATATACCAGAAAAGCAGTTATGGAAACCATAAGTATCTGTAAAAACAGAAATTTATTAAAAGAATATCTGGAATCCAGGGAAAAGGAGGTTGTAGATATTATGTCTTTTTTGTTTGATGATGAGTATATTATGAGACTGTATGTGGAAGACAAGGTTCAGGAGGCAAGAGAGGAAGCGGAAAAAGAATTAAAGGAAGCAGCGAGGGAAGCTGCGAAGAAAGCGTCAGAAGAGGCAGTGAAGAACGCAAGAGAGGAAGCAGAAAGAAAAAACAGAGAAATGACGCAGAGGCTTTTTTCAATGGGTATGGAAGTACAGAAGATAGCGGAAGTTATTGATGTGGAACCTTCTCAGGTGGAAGAATGGATCGGGGAAGTTCGGAACGAAAATATTAAAAAATAGAAACTCAGTAAAAATGATCCCCCGGTCCTGCTTGGGCAGAGCCGGGGGAATTCCATATACAGGAGGAGATATGAAATTTTTTCATTTATCAGATTTGCATATAGGTCTGAAGTTAATAAACAGGGATTTAAGAAAGGATCAGGAATATATTTTTGACCAGATCACAGATTATGTAAAAAAAGAAAACCCGCAGGCTTTGGTGATTGCAGGAGATATTTACGATAAGGCAGTCCCGTCGGCAGAGGCAGTGGAAGTATTTGATCATCTGATAGCGGAGCTGACAGGGGCTGCTCCGGATATGACCATTATGATCATAAGCGGAAACCATGACAGTGGTCCCAGGATCAATTGTTTCCGAGATGTACTTTCTCGACAAAATGTACATATGATTGGAATTCCTCCTAAGACGGAAGAGGAATTTATAGAAAAGGTTATTTTACAGGATGCATATGGAAATGTGAATTTTTATCTGCTTCCATTTGTGAAGCCGTCCATGGTGAAGGAAATCACAGGGACAGATGAAAACGGAAATAATCTTTCTTATAATGAAACCATACACCGACTGATCGAAAGGGAAGAGATCGATCAGGATCAGAGAAATATTCTGGTTAGCCACCAGTTTTATCTTCCTGTTGGAAAAACAGCGGAAGATGTGGAAAGAATGGATTCAGAGATTCGTACGGTGGGGAATATTGATGAGATTTCTGCGGATATACTGGAAAAATTCGATTATGTGGCATTGGGCCATATCCATAAACCGATGAAAGTAGGGAAAGATACTATCCGGTATTGTGGAACGCCTCTGGCGTGTTCAGTAAGTGAGGCAGAGCAGCAGAAAGGGATACTTATGGTGGATATTTCCGAAAAGGAGAAGCAGCCGGATATTACAGTCCTTTCCCTGAATCCTCTGCACCAGGTCCGGGTGATAAAAGGAAAGCTGGAAGAGGTTCTGGAGCAGGGCTGTGAGGACTATGTAACGGTGATTCTTACAGACAAGGTGGATCTGGATGTGATCGATATGCAGGATCGTCTGCGCCTTGCTTTTCCGAAACTTCTGGAAATCCGAAGAGAAGGGCTGAGGGATTCTGCCATGCAGATGCGTATGACAGAGCAGAAACTTCTGGATCCTTTTGAACTGTGCTGTGCGTTTTTACAGGATACAGATGAAGCAGAAAAAGAACTTCTTATGGACGTGATCCATACGGTTCAGGAGGTGAAATAAGAATGAGGCCTTTAAAGCTAAAAATGCAGGCATTTGGCTCTTATGGAAAAGAGACGGTAATAGATTTTAAAAAGCCGGAGCAGAATCTGTTTCTGATCACAGGAGATACAGGAGCGGGAAAAACAACTATTTTTGATGCTATTGTATTTGCTCTGTATGGAGAAGCAAGTTCCACATCCAATAAAAAAGAAGGCGTGGTACTTCAGAGTCAGTATGCGGAATTGAATCTTGAGCCGTATGTGGAGATGGAATTTATGGAAGGGGAAGAACGATATACTGTCCGGCGTGTTCCAAGACATTTAAAAACTGTTACAAGAGGTGCAGCTAAAGGAAAAGGCACCAGAGAAATCACCGGATCCGTCACCCTTTTTATGCCGGATGGGACAGAATATCCCCCCAGGGAAGTCAACGCAAAACTTCAGGAAATTACGGGTCTTACCAAAAATCAGTTTATGCAGGTGGCAATGATCGCTCAGGGAGAATTTATGGAGCTTCTGAGAGCAAAATCGGATGATAAAAAGAAAATTTTCCGGAAACTGTTTAATACGGAAATGTATGAACAGATCGTAAATGAACTGGGAAACAGAAAAAGAAACATGGAAAGAGAGATTGCTGTGATCCGGACCAGGTGCCAGAGTGAGACGGCAAGAATCAAGTTGTTTAATGACACGTTAAAGGAAAAAGAAGCTGAAGATGAGGAAGTATGTATCTGTGAAACACGGCTGGAGGAACTGAAAAAGCGTGTTTCAGACGGAGAAATTATTGTGATGCCGGAGCTTACAGAGGAGCTGGAGAGGTATCTGGTCATACTGGATGACCAGATAAAAAAGGCACAAAAGTTGTATGAGGATGCAGCAGAAATACGGGACAAAAAAAGAGATATTTATATAGAAGCCCAACATCTTCAAAGTTTGTTCATTCAAAGAAAACAGACAGAAGAAGAACTGGAGGAATATAAAAAACAGTCTTTTGAGATGGAAAATAAGGAAAAACTTGCAGGCAGTGTGTCGGATGCCTGGGAGATAAAAACCTTTTATGATTTCTGGAAAACAGGACAGGAAGATGCGGAAAGAGTCCGTACAGCATTTGAAACTCAGTCTGCAAAGCTTCCTGGACTGATGGAAGAAGAAGCGGGAAGGATTCAGGAGGAACAGAAAAAACAGAAAGAACTGGAGAAAGTTCAGGAAGAATATACAAGGACAGTGGAGAAAGCAGAAAAAGCACTTCAGCTTTTTGGACAGATAAGAGAAACAAAGAAAAAAGTGGATACGGGAAAGGAACTGCTGGATAAAGCCCGGATAAAAGAAGAAGCGGATAAAAATACTTTTGAGGTTCTGGAAAACAGGGAAAAAGCCTTGCGTGACAGGTCAGAGCAGCTTGCAGACTCAGGAGAAAAGCTGGCTGTATGTCAGAGCCAGATGAAAGAAATAAATGGTATGACTGCAGATCTGAAAGCGCTTTCCAGTATTTACAAAGAACAGAAAACATATGAAAAAAAGATAGAAGAGCTGAAAGAAAAATATAAAGAGGCCAGAGCATCATACGAAAAAAAACATGGGGAATACGAGAAAAAACGGCAGGATTTTCTGGATGCCCAGGCGGGTTTTCTTGCGTCAGAGCTTATGGAAGGGATGCCCTGTCCGGTGTGTGGTTCTACAGAGCACCCACGTCCCTGTGTTATGAAGGAGGATCATTCAGAATTTACCCGTGAGGGCATGAATCTGCTGGAAAAAGAAACGGAAAAGCTTCGGATGGAACAGGAAAATCTGTCAGCAGAGGTGAAATCAAATACAGATCTCAGGGATGTGAAAAAACAGGATTTTGATGAAAGTTTTAACAGGCTTAAAAATCGAATGAGAGAGAATATTCCGGCTCTTCCGGAAGAATTTTCCCCGGGACAGATGCAGGAACTGATCAGACAGTGGATGAGGGAAGTACAGGAAAATGGAATAAAATATCAAAGGGACTGGGAGGAACTGCAGTCTGTTCAGAGACAGATGAAAGATCTGGAAGAAGAAAAACCTGCTGTCAGAAAACAGATGGAAATATCAGCAGAGCAGGTAAGGGAAGCCGGAATTGCATATGAATCTGCCAAAGCGGAATTTCAAAGCTATTCTTTTTCTTCGGATTTTGAATCAGAGGAAGCTGCAAAAAAAGCAGAGGCAGAAGCTGCCCGCAAAAAGGAACGCTTTACAGAGGATTATAATACAGCCAGGGCTGCCAGAGAGAAGGCAGGAACAGAAAGAAGTAATACAGAAACATTGATAAAAAAATATAGAGCTGAGCTTCCTACAGCAGAAGCAGAAGAAGAAAAGCGGAAAAAGAATTATGAGAGTATGGCAGAAGCAAAAGAGATGGCAGAATCTCAATGGAAATCTCTGACAGATATCTATGAAAAACAAATGACAGAACAGCTAAGAAAAGAGGTGCAGGTTTTCCGCGAAGGAAAGAAGGCCGCTGAAGGAAAAGCCCAGTCTTTGACCGCAGCCATAGGAAACAGAAAACCGCCGGTAATGGCCGATATACAAAAAGAAACAGAGGATGCAGAGCATCGTCTTAGATCTGCAGAAAGCTTACGGGATAAGCTTCGTTCTGTGTATAAAGATAACAAAGAAGTGGATCAGATACTGTCTCCAATGCTTCAGGAACGACAGAAGCTTGTGGAGGAACATGGGAGGATCGACCATCTGTACCGTCTTGTTTCCGGCAATGTCAGCGGTTCCAGAATGGATCTGGAAACATATGTCCAGAGGTATTATCTGGAAAAGATTCTTTATGCGGCTAACAGGCGCTTTCGGGATATGTCTGCCGGTCAGTTTGAACTTCGGATGTACAATCTGGAAAAAGCCGGAGAAGGAAAAAACAGGGGACTGGATCTGATGGTCTACTCTGCAGTAACCGGAAAGGAGAGAGAAGTAAGAACACTTTCCGGAGGAGAATCCTTTATGGCAGCGCTGGCTCTTGCACTGGGAATGGCAGATCAGATCCAGGAAAGCTCTGCGGCCATAAATCTGGATATGATGTTTATTGACGAAGGCTTTGGATCACTGGATGAACATTCCAGAAATCAGGCAGTGAAGGTACTTTTGGAAATGGCAGAGGGATCAAAACTGATCGGTATCATATCTCATGTAACAGAACTGAAGCAGGAGATTGAAGACCAGCTGATCGTCACAAAGGATGAAAGCGGCAGTCATGTAAAATGGCAGATAAGCTAAAGAAATACCCCGGAGATATTCCGGGGCGTTTCTGTATTCAGGTCTCTGCCTGTTTCATTTTATCCAGTTCTCTTTTGGCAAAGACAACAGCCAGAACAAAGGCGGCTGTGTCGGCGATGGGACCGGCATACATGACACCGTCGATTCCTATAAAGAAAGGCAGAATTACGATCAGGGGAAGCAGAAAAACAAGCTGTCTGGTAAGGGACATGATAATTCCAAGTTTTGCTTCTCCGATGGAGGTAAAAAATCCTGCAGACATGGGCTGTATGCCATTGGCAAAGGTCAGAAACATAAAAATCCGAAGATAGCGTTCTGCAAACTGAAAGTACAAATCGCTTCCTGTTCCGAAAAGCCCTACAATCTGGTGAGGGAAAAACTGAAAACAGAGAAAAAATACAGTTGCGATAATGGTACAGGCAGTTACGGAATAACGATAAGTTTTTCTGACCCGGTCATATTTTCCCGCACCATAGTTAAATCCCCAGATAGGCTGGCTGCCCTGTGATATGCCAATACAGATTGACAGGAAGACCATATTTACCTTTGAGATGATTCCTACACAGGCAATTGGTATATCGCTTCCGTATGCGGAGGCTGCGCCATAGTAACGCAGGATGTTGTTCATAAAAATCTGTACAACAGCAAGAGCAATCTGATTAAAAAAGGAAGCAGCACCGAGAGAAACAATCAGTTTTATATGTTCTGTATGGGGAAGGAACATATTTTTGCTCAAATTCATTTTGCGGAAGCGCGCAAAATAAAGAATTACAAGAATACCGGATACTGCCTGCCCGATCACTGTAGCCCAGGCGCCTCCCTTAATTCCCCATCCGAAGCCAAAAATAAAAAGAGGGTCAAGTATGGTATTGATCACAGCACCTGTCAGCATGCAGGTCATAGAAAAACCAGGACTTCTGTCGGCACGTATCAAATGGCATCCTCCTGTAGTCAGAACATAAAAAGGAATGCCTACAGCAGTGATTCCGGTGTAGTCAATGGCATATGGCATAACGTCCGGTGTTCCGCCAAAAAGATGCAGGAGAGGATCAAGGAACAGAAGAACTGCCGCAGAGATCAGGATACCGCTGATTCCAAGCATAGAAAGACTGGCGCCTGCAATATGGCTGGCTTTTTCGTCATGTCCTGCGCCTGATTCCAGATTATAGCTGGAGGCGCCTCCGATCCCCAGAAGAAGAGCAATGGCAGTAGAAAAAATAGTTACAGGAAAAGCCACATTTGTAGCGGCGTTTCCCAGCATTCCCACTCCCTGGCCGATAAAGATCTGGTCTACAATATTATAAAGAGCGCTGACCAGCATACTTATAATTGCCGGGACAGAGAATTTTAAGATAAGTCCGCCTACGGGAGCGGATCCCAGCGGATTATCGGTTTGAACGTTGTGATTCTGAATTTTCAAGGCAAAGGTTCCTTTCTTTTAGCTTTTGATAAAAACAAACAGCAGCGCTGGTGTATACCAACGCTATTGTCTAAGAAACAGTATATCACTTTTTCGGGCAGGAGAAAAGCTGAAACAGAGTGGTTGAGAAATCTGTTTTTTCATGATATTCTGGAACGGTACAGAGAGAATTATTTTATCCGCTTACAGGTGTAGAGCAGAAAGGATTTTATATTGATTTCAAAAACAATGCGCGCAATTTTACATGCGCTGTCTTACAGCAATGTGGAAGTGGAGGCTGCCAGAAAGCTGGCAGATCTGAAAAAGCTTGATGCAATGAGGATTTTTTTAAAGAAATTAGATACAAAGGTATATAATGGAGATTACGAAGTTCCGGTACGTCTTTATTTTCCAAATGAGGAAGCTATGAAAACAGAGATGTCTCAGGGATTGTCGTATCCTATTCTTCTGTTTTTTCATGGCGGAGGCTGGGTGACAGACAGTGTGGAAAACTATGACCGGGTGTGCTCCCGGATGGCGCAGGACACCGGGCATATTGTGATTTCCGTAGAATACCGTCTTGCTCCGGAGCATCGTTTCCCTATCGGACTGGAGGACTGTTATGCAGCAGCCAGGACACTTTATATGGATCTTTTGAGAGAAGATCAGGACAAGATTACGATTATGGGAGACAGCGCCGGCGGAAATCTGGCTGCGGCAGTATGCCTGCTTGCCAGAGCCAGAGGAGAGTTTATGCCAAAAAGACAGATTCTGATCTATCCGGCTCTGGGAAACTGCTATACAGAGGAGTCCCCTTATAAATCTGTCCATGAAAATGGAACCGACTATCTTCTGACTTCAGAGAGAATGGAAAATTATCTGCTTCTTTACGAAAACAGCAAAGAAGACCGGAAGAATCCGTATTTTTCTCCTCTGATGGAGAAGGATTTGTCCAGTATGCCGGACACCCTGATTCTGACTGCGGAATTTGATCCTTTGCGGGATGAGGGAGAAGAGTATGGAAAGCGGCTGGAAGAAGCAGGAAATTATGTGGAGGTTCACAGGATTCCCAATGCCCTTCATGGATACTTTGCCCTGGGAATCCGGTTTTTTCATGTGCAGGAAAGCTTCCGGCATATGAACACGTTTCTGGAAAAAAGAAAAAGCTGATTCTTGCCTGTTTTTATAAAAAGATTTATAATATTTTTAATAAAACAAAAACCGGTATGGAGGAACAGGTATGAGGGCAAATACACTGGAAATAAAAAAACAGAATAAGATCCGTATCCTTAAATATATCTCCAGAAAAGGAAGTACATCCAAATCCGAAATTTCCACAGAGCTGAAGCTGAGTATGCCTACAACCCTACAGTATGTAAAGGAATTGATGGAGTCGGGACTGATAGAG
The DNA here is from genome assembly GCA_900553515.1 of uncultured Blautia sp. Lineage (GTDB taxonomy): Bacteria > Bacillota > Clostridia > Lachnospirales > Lachnospiraceae > Blautia_A. Next base: position 34,763 of record USDN01000018.1, read on the forward strand.
GAGACCGGCAGCTATGAATCCACAGGGGGGAGAAAGGCAAAGGCACTGTCGGTTGTGGGTGATCTGGGATATGTAGCCGGTGTGGATATTACTGCCAATCATCTGACCGTGGTGCTGGTAAACACCAGAAAAGAGATCGTTGCCTCTGAGCGTTTCCGAATGTGCTATGCAGGTGATATGGAATATAACAGAGCGGTCTGTGAAAAGGTTTTTTCTCTGGCAGAGCAGAAGGAAGTTCCCCGGGAAAAACTGATGGGTGTGGGATTTTCTTATCCGGGTATTATTGACAGTGATCAGGAGATTCTTTTGCGGTCTCATATACTGGGGATTTCGAATGTAAGCCTGAGAAACTGGAAGCCGCTTTTTCAGATTCCCTGCAGCTTTGAAAATGATGCCAATTGTGCAGCCTGTGCAGAGCTGGATGACGCTTCAGAAAATGCAGTGTATCTTTCTCTGAGCAATACTGTAGGTGGTGCGGTTTATATGCATGGGCAGCTGTTTCCAGGAGAAAATCATAAAAGTGCCGAGTTTGGGCATATGGTAATAAAAAAAGACGGAAAAACCTGTTACTGTGGAAAAAAAGGCTGTGCAGATGTCTATTGTTCAGCGGCTGTGCTTCAGAAAGCAGGAGAGGGTAATCTGGAGAACTTTTTTGAAAAGCTTCGGAGAAAGGATGAAAAGATCCTTGAAGTATGGAATGACTATCTGGAAGATCTAGCTGTGATGATCGTTAACCTCCGAATGGCTTTTGACTGCGATATTGTTCTTGGCGGCTATGTGGGAGGCTACCTTGAGGAATTTCGTACAGAGCTGGATCTGAAGATACTGGAACAGAACAAGTTTGACCTTGATACTTCTTATGTAAAGATTGGCAGATATAAGCTGCTTTCTTCGGCATATGGAGCTACACGGAAGCATATTGATTCTTTTTTTGAGACAATCTGATACAGAACAATTCTGAAATACAAAGAGAACAGATTTCTTATCATCGGAAAGATGAAAGAAAAAGGTTCTCTTTTTTTTGTGCAGTTTTCATAATTCCGGGAAATAAAAATTGTGGATAACAGGGAAGTTTTGAAAATCTATTGACAAATAAGAAAAACAGGATAATAATATAATTACTTTAATAAAACAATTAATAAAAGATAATAAAAAAGGAGAGAAAAACAATGGAAGGTAAAATGAAAACAGCAGTTATGCTTGGTATCGGAAAAATGGGATTTGAAGAGCGTGACATCCCACAGCCTAAAGATAATGAAGTTCTGGTACAGCTGGAATATGTAGGTATCTGCGGAAGTGACCTTCATTATTATGAAACGGGAGCCATTGGAGATTATGTGGTGAAACCTCCTTTTGTACTGGGACATGAACCGGGCGGAACAGTGATTGAAGTCGGAAAGAATGTAAAGCACCTGAAGGCAGGCGACAGAGTTGCACTGGAACCGGGCAGAACCTGCGGACACTGTGAATTCTGTAAAGAAGGAAAATATAATCTCTGTCCTGATGTGGTATTTTTTGCTACTCCTCCGGTAGACGGTGTATTTCAGGAATATGTAGCTCATGAAGCAGATCTTTGCTTCAAGCTTCCGGACAATGTAAGCACTCTGGAAGGCGCACTGATCGAGCCGCTTGCCGTAGGATTCCATGCAGCGATTCAGGGAGATGCACATCTGGGACAGAAGGCGGTAGTCATGGGAGCAGGATGCATCGGGCTGGTTTCTATGATGGCATTAAAGGCAAGAGGAGTGTCTGAGGTATATGTGGTGGATATTATGGAAAAACGTCTGGAGAAAGCGCTTGAGCTGGGAGCAGCAGGTGTGATCAACGGGGCAAAGGAAGATGTGGTACAGAAAGTAAATGAAATCACAAATGGCAGAGGAATGGATCTGGTCATTGAGACGGCAGGTACAGAAATCACTACAAGACAGGCCATTCAGATCGCCAGAAAGGGCTCCAATATCGTTCTTGTAGGATACAGCAAAACAGGAGAAATGACTCTTCCAATGAGCCTTGTTCTGGATAAAGAACTTACCTTTAAAACAGTATTCCGCTATCGTCATATTTATCCAATGGCTATTGAAGCGGTAGCTGCGGGCAAGGTTGACCTGAAGGGAATCGTTACAGATATTTTTACATTGGATGAGGCTCAGAAAGCAATGGATTACAGTGTGAATAATAAGGCGGATATCGTGAAGGCTGTGATAAAAATTAAGTAATTTCCATAAAAAAAGAAAAGAACAGGAGTTATGATTATGGGAGAAAATACAAACGTTAAAGTGCCATTGATAAGCAAAATCGCCTATGGTATGGGTGACGTAGGCTGTAATTTCAGCTGGATGTTTGTAAGCAATTTTCTTATGATCTTTTATACAGATGTATTTGGGATCAGTATGGGAGCAGTTGCTGCACTGATGTTATTTTCACGGTTCTGGGATGCGGTCAATGATCCGGTCATCGGTGCCTTAAGCGATAAAACACATTCACGATGGGGAAGATATCGCCCGTGGCTGCTGATCGCGGCGCCTTTGACCGCAATCGTACTGATCCTGACATTCTGGGCACATCCGCACTGGAGCAGTACGGCGAAGATTGTATATATGGCATTCACCTACTGTATCCTGGTTCTTGGTTATACCTGCGTCAATATTCCTTATGGAACCCTGTGCGGAGCAATGACTCAGAATATAGAAGAGCGTGCAAAGATCAATACCTTCCGTTCCGTCAGCGCCATGATCGCCATCGGTGTGATCAATATTGTAACGGTTCCGCTGATTACTGCACTGGGAAATGGAAACGATAAACAGGGATATCTGCTAATTGCCGTTCTTTATGGCTGTATTTTTGCAGTCTGTCATATATTCTGCTTTTCCAAAACAAAAGAAGTGGTGACGATTCCGGAAAAGGAAAAGATCTCTCTCAGGAGACAGCTGTCTGCAGTTATGCAGAACAAGCCCTACCTGATTGCAGCGGCGGGACAGCTTTTGTTTGGTCTTACTTTATATGGAAGAAATGCAGATGCTCTTTATTATTTTACTTATGTGGAAGGAGACAAGGCTCTGTTCAGTGTTTATTCTCTGTGCATTATTATTCCGTCCATAATTGGTGCAGCCTGTTTTCCTGTTCTGTTTCGTATTACTAATAATAAGGGAAGAGCGGCGTCTATTTTTGCATTATTTACAGGATTGAGCATGTTTGGCATGTATTTCTTTACGGTAAGGACTTCACCGGTTCCCTTTTATATTCTTTCCTGTCTGGCACAGTTCTTTTTCTCCGGATTCAATACGGCTATTTATGCGATTATTCCGGATTGTGTGGAGTATGGAGAATGGAAGACCGGACTGAGAAATGACGGGTTCCAGTATGCGTTTATCTCTCTTGGGAATAAAGTGGGTATGGCGCTTGGGACTGCGCTTCTGGCAGCTGTTCTGGGTCATTTCGGATATGTGGCAAACCAGCCGCAGAATGCAGTGGTTACTGCTGTTATGAAACATTCCTTTACGACGATCCCGGGAGCTTTATGGATCATTACTGCGGCGGTTCTGTTTTTCTACAGACTGAACAAACGATATTACAATCAGATCGTAAAGGAAATTCAGGACAGAAAAAAAGCCTGAACAAAAACATCTCCCAAATCCTTCCTTGCCTGATTTCAGAGTCTGTGATATATTTGAAGCATCAAATATGGATAAGGCGGGCAGATCGTGAAATCAGGATATTCAAAATGGAGAAAGCTGGATAACGCAGCGCTGGCATTTCCGCCGGCAACAGACAAAAATGATACCAGAGTCTTCCGGATGTACTGTGAGCTGACGGAAGAAATAAGCCCCCAGATCCTTCAGGACGCACTTGACAGGACAATGGAAAAGTATCCCTTGTTCCAGGTGGTTCTGAGAAAGGGGCTTTTTTGGTTTTATCTGGAGAGAAGAGATATCCGGGCAGTGGCAAAAGAGGAAAAAAAGCCTCCCTGCAGCAGACTGTATATCCCGGATAAAAAGTCGCTTCTCTTTGAGGTTTCCTATTATGAAAACCGCATTAATTTTGAGGTTTATCATGCACTTACAGATGGTACAGGGGCAAGGAATTTTTTGCAGGAGCTGGTACAGAATTATCTGCTTCTCCGGCATCCGGAGGCAGGACTTCCCCATATAAAAACAGAGGAAAAAGCCACTTTCCGGGATCACGAGGAGGACAGTTTTTCTCAGTATTATTCCTCGGAAACCCCTAAAAATAAAGACAAAAATCCCCGGGCAGTGCCTCTGAAAGGAGCTATGCTCAGTCATGAAGAAATGGAGATTCTGGAGATATCCATACCTGTAAAGGAGATTTTGGCAAAAGCCCGGGAATATGGAGCTTCGATCACTGCGTACCTGTCTGCGGTATTTATATGTTCTATCCATGAGGAGATTCCCAAAAACCGCCAGAAACGTCCTGTGACCTTGATGGTTCCTGTAAATCTGAGGAATTTTTTTCCATCAGAATCCATGGCAAACTTTTTTGGCTGGATCGAGGTAGGATATACGTTTACAGAAACTACAACCTTTCAGGATGTGCTGGAGGATGTGAAAAAACAGTTTGAGGAAGAGCTGGTAAAAGAAAAGATCGCCATGCACATGAACGGTTATGTGCGTCTGGAAAAGAATCCCCTGATCCGGGCGGTTCCCCTTGAAGTCAAGAAGTATTTTCTGATGGTGGGAGCTGCCTGGGGAAGCCGCAGGATCACGACAGTATATTCCAATATCGGAGTGGTCCGGTTCCCGAAAGAGTATGAGCCTTATATCAGAAGATTTGGATTTTTTACCTGTACGGAAGCTTTACAGCTCTGCTCCTGCTCCTATGGGGACGAGCTTCTTCTGGGCTTTACCTCAAAGATTCCGGGAGAGAGCATCCAGAGAAATTTCCTCAGATACCTGAGGGAAGATGAGATATCCTTTACAGAAGAAAGAAATGATTTTCCGGGGTGTCAGGAGGAACAGAAGCAGGAAGGAAGAAAGGCTTATCAGATCTTTTCATTCCTTTGTCTGGCGGTGGCAGTAATCTGTGGAATGGTCAATTATATGATCTGGGATACGCTGAACTGGTTCTGGTTTGCGGCAGCGGGAAGCTTCTGTGCCTGGCTTGTTGTTTCCGTGGGATATACCAAACGGAGAAACATTTTGAAGAATGAAATGTGGCAGCTGATCCTGATTACGGCGCTTGCTGTTTTGTGGGATAATTTTACCGGCTGGAAAGGTTGGTCGGTCGATTTCGTGCTTCCTTTTGGTGCTATGGCAGTACTGGGTTCTATGCCGGTGATCGCCAAAGTGAACCATCTGGAAAAGGAAGAATATCTGTTTTATCTGATCCAGGCAGGTATTGCAGGATGCATTCCCATGATCCTGGTGTGGGTCGGTCTGGTCCGTTTTCCGTATCCTTCGGTAATTTGTGCCGGTATCAGTTTTCTGGTTCTGGCGGGACTGTTTATCTTCCAGAAAAAAAGTACAGTCAGGGAATTTCATAAGAAACTGAGAATGTAAAAAATTATAAAAAGGCTGCTGTAAGAACTGTGTCAGATGGGAGAAAAATCTCGCTGGCCAGGGATTACAGCAGTCTTTTGTTTTTTGAAATTTTGTCGTTTAGTACATGATTTTTGTCTCTTGTGTATACTGTATTTACAATTTCAGGTATAATGATTATAGTAAAAACAACAGGAGAGAGTGGCTGAAATGTACAGAATTGCAGTTTGTGATGATGAAAAAAATGTCCGGGATGAGATCAGAGATTTTATTCTGGAATGGAATTCAGAAGTAGAGATAAAGGTGTTTTCTTCCGGAGAGGATTTGCTGGAAAATTATCTGTCTTATGACGCGGTTTTTCTTGATATCGATATGCAGGGAATGAATGGTATTGATACAGGAAGGTCGATTCGTCTTATAGACAGGGATGTAAAAATTGTGTATGTGACGGCCTACAGGGATTATGTGGCAGGAGCTTTTGGAGTTCATGCATTTCAGTATCTTCTGAAGCCTGTAAACAGACAGGAGATCGTAAATGTTCTGGAAGAAATATTTCGATATATGAAGACCGCGGACAAAAAGATTATCCTGGATTTTCATACGGTTGATGGAATCGTCTGTCTTTCGGTAGATACTATTTATTTTTTTGAGTATGAGAACAGAAAGATACGGATTGTGACAGATAAAGAAGAATATTATATGGTGGAGCGCATTGGAAATGTGGCAAAACGGATGGAGAATTTTGGGTTTTCCATGCCGCACCAGAGCTTTTCCGTGAATATGCTTCATGTGAAAAACGTAAAAGGGCAGCACATTTATCTGGACAATGGAATGGAAATTCCTCTTTCCCAGAAAAAACAGAAAATATGGAAGCAGGAGCTGACAGCCTGGCTGTCGGCGCGGTTGGAGCGCCGGGGAGGATGAGCGAAATGGATTATGTATTATATTGCTTTTTTCAGATCGTTGAACTGCTTATCCATACAGGAAGCTTCATCTGGTTTCTGTATTCCATGCCAAGAGAGGAAGAGTCGAAGCCATGGGTAAGATACTGTGTCTGGGGAATTTTTATGATACTTACCTTTTTGCTTCCGGCATTATGGTGGAATGACATCATTACAATGTCTGTGCTTACAGCATACTACATTGCCGTCTGCTGGCTTTTTTATCACAGGAGCAGAACCTGGATCCTGTATTCTCTGATTTATGGAATGGCAAATTACGGAGCTCAGGTAATCGGTATTTACTTTACCGTATATATCAGTAAAAAATTTGGTTTTTATCAGGAGATGCTCTCTTATTATACGCTTGTACTGGCAAAAATGATATGTCTGTTTTCCGTGACTTATCTTATGAGGCGGATTGTTCGGAAACGTATGGTAAAGGATCAGACGGAACTGCATATCAGAGGAATGATCCTGGTACCTTTGTTTAGTATGATTCTTGTATATTTGTACTGTGTTTCCGGGGAAAGTTTTTTTCTGGAACATGGATTTTGGGGAGTTATTCTCTGCATGCTCCTTTTGCTGGCTATCAATATTTATTGTCTTTATGTGTGGTATGATCTGGCAGAAAACAGAGAGCTGAAGCACAAGGTAGAATTGATGAAACAGCAGAATGAACTGACACATCAGTATTATGAGGATATGGAAAATAATTATAACCGATCCAGAAGAATTATTTATGATATCAGGAATCATCTGAATATGCTGGAGCAGTCGGCAAAGACTGATAATACCGATTATTTTGAAGATGTTCATGGAATGCTGAATTCTCTGGGACTGAAATTTTATTCAGACAACAGAATGCTGAACATGATCCTGAATGACAAATTAAAAAAGCTGGAACCGGGACAGGCAGAATGCAATATGGGCGGTATCCGACTGGATTTCCTGACGGACATGGATGTGACAACAATTTTTGCAAATCTTCTGGATAATGCCATAGAAGCAGGAGAAAATAAAAAAAATTTCTGGATAAAAATAAGAGGGGAACAGATACAGGATTTTACAGTAGTAAAAATATGGAATCCATCTTCAGAGATGTATGCCCCGGGGCATTCCGGCAAGCAGGGGCATGAAGGAATTGGCCTGGAAAATGTGCGCCATACAGTAGAAAAATATCACGGCGCACTGAATATAGAAACAAAGGACGGGATTTTCTCCGTGACAGCAGTATTTCCGGGAGAATAAGGAGGAGAATTATGAAATTTACGCAAACAGAGAAAAAACAGCTTATGATTTATGTGATCGTAGCATATGGGATTACTTATGTGCTGGGGCTTCTGATGTGGTATGGCTATGGAAAAGGTCTTGATCTCAGTGCTTTTCCAAACGCGCAGATGCTGTATCCGGCAGCCGGTGTGATGCTGGCTTATTTAATCACCAGAAAGGGAGAGAAAAACCTTCCAAAAGCTTTTTACATATTTTTTGTGGTGCTTACGGCAGTGCTGGTTGTCTGTACGGCGGCCTCTGTTCTGGCGCCGAAAAATATAGATCTGATGGGCACACCGTTTTCTCAGTGGATGCTGATCCTGCAGTACGTTATGATAGGGGGCAGCGTTATTTTCTGGATTCTTCTCTTGGTATCCGGTAAAGAAAAACGCAGAGCCTATGGACTGAACAGTAGTCATTGGAACATTTCTGTTCTTATGATCCTGCTGTTTATTGGATTATATCTTCTCAGATTTGTACTTGCCAGCGCCCTGGGCGGCCAGCTTTCTGAATTTGGAAAAATAATGGCAAACCCTACTACCTGGATCATGTTTTTTACTGTTTTGGTGAACTTTTTCCTGTCAGTAGTGGCATTTTTCGGGGAGGAATACGGATGGAGATATTATCTTCAGCCTCTTCTTCAGAAGAAATTTGGGCTGAAAGGCGGCGTGATCCTCCTGGGCTGTGTGTGGGCTGTATGGCATCTGCCAATTGACTTTTTCTACTATACTACGCCGGATATGGGACTGGCGGCTCTGGCAAGCCAGTTTGTTACCTGTATTACACTTGGGCTTTTTATGGCATATGCTTATATGAAAACCCAGAATATCTGGGTTCCGGTCATCATTCATTTTCTGAATAATAATATGGCGGTAGTCTTTTCAGGAACATACTCTGCAGATGTGCTTCAGAACCAGCAGATTCACTGGGGAGATATTCCTGTGGCGCTGGTGATGAATCTGTTGATCTTTGGATGGGTGATCTTTTTGAAACCATTTAAGGAGAAAAAGAGGGAAAATATGTAAGTTACATGAAACAGAAGAATACAGAGCTGGGAAGTCAGGCAATGGTGAAGTACATGCAATTTAAAATGTGTGGATAGAGAAACGCATAAAACAGATAGGAAGACATACAGGAAATTTATACAGGGGATATCTATTCTGGCAGGATGGATATTCCCTGCATTTTTCCCAAGTTGCTGTGAACGGAGTGAGCAGCAGCGAAAGACAAACAGAAATACAGATACAGGAGAGAAAACATGGAATTTAATCAGCGGGATTTCTTTAATTCCTCCATATACAGCTCAGCTATATATGCCGGTCCATTGCACCACAGCTTTGTTTTTTCATCATATAGTGCTTTTCCTGTTCTGGAACATAGAAAATCTGTCAATACCTCTTTTCTGTCCCTGCACGTCTCTTCTGCGATTTCTTCTGTCACCATAGTGATAAGAAGGTCGATTGTATAATTCATTTTTTCCTTTGGAATTGTTACTTCAGCCATATCTTCTCACCTTTCACAAATTTCAGACACTCAATAGCTGCCTCAGTTTTAAAGCAGTATTGATCTTTCAATTTATTCGGCAGCAACTGTCTGATACAGAAATCGTCTGCTACTTTATCACCTGCAGTCCCAAAAGCACCCGCAAGATAAGCGGTAAGAGTAGCGTTTGTTGCATCATCCGCAATCTTTCCTGCAATGATATCATATTTTGCCATTTCACGTTCAACATCAATAAACATTTTTTTCTTTCGGTGAGCGGCAATACAATGTAACCAGTCTACATCTGCATTTTCAAAAATATGCATTTCAAGTTTCCTGGAAAGTTTTAATTCAAAAGTTGAAATATATCTATAATTCTGATCTTCTTTAATTTTTCCGATTGCGATTGCTTTTGCTATTGAAGTTCTCAGAAAACTTTCTGCCTGCTCCTTTGAGGTGGTTAAATAGAATCCCTGACCAAAATCTTTTCTCTTTGCACATTTAGCAAGATCTGGTTCTTTTACTTCACAATAACTTCCATGGTAGAGAATAAATCCATCTTTTAAGTCAAGCACTAATCTCTATCCCCTTTCCTTCCAGAAACTCCGTAATATCTTCAAGCACAGCTTCATCACCTTCGCAATGAAAAATTCCATAACATTTTTCTATATATTCAAGAACACCAGCTTCTTTAAACAAGTGGATAATCTGCTCAACAGGTAAATCCCACTCTTCGGAAGCAAGCCGGATTAATCTTGCCTGCATAAAAGTAATCTCTATTTTTTCACTCATTATGCATCCCTCCTCTATTTCCTGGTTAATAAAACTGGGATTTTACTTTCTATTTGCTAATAGTTAAAGCGGCTAATTAAAGAACTTCAAAAGAGCACTTTATATTATTCTTCTTTCCGTCCTATATAATCTCCATAACTTTTTTCACAGTGTGTTATTATAGAAATTGTACCAAGTCGCTAGCGCGACGGCTAGTCTTAAGTACGTGTTTTCACTACTTTTTTCATAAAAAAATAGCAGTTTTTGAATATATGTTGTATTGTTGAGTTACCACACACACCAATCAACCTATATCGCCAACTGCTATGCTTATGTTATCATGGATTTTTAAACTCAACAAGTACATATTTTAC
>USDN01000019.1 GCA_900553515.1 uncultured Blautia sp.
ACGTTTGTCTCAACGCCTGCTGCCCATGTGAAACGGCCTGTGCTCTGCTCGATAACAGGTTTTGCACACTCAACCATTGCCGGCCATTCTGTGTTTGTTGTATCTGCCGGAATACCTACAGATGCATCTGCAAGTTTCTTGTCATATTCGCCTGTTGTGATGAATTTAATCAGGTCGAAAGCTTCTTTCGGCATTTTTGTATCTTTGTTGATACCGAATACCTGTGCACCGAAGTTGTTTGTCTCGATTCCGTTTGCACCGTTCTCAAGCTCCGGATATGCGAAGCATCCCCATTTGAAGTCTTCGCCAGCCATATCCTTAACCTCGTTTGGAAGCCAGGAACCATTCAGGTACATAGCAGCTGTTCCAAGAGCAAGCTCTGTATTCTGACCTGCCGGCCATACGTTGGAACCAACCATTTCGGAATAGTATCCGTTCTTTGCAAGTTCTTCGATATCCTGTGCCATCTGAAGAACTGCCGGGTCATCCCATTTACCTTCTGTAACGATCTCAACAACTTTTTCTTCGCCTACAAGTCTTGCAAGGTGATATCCGATTACAGATGTAGCGTAAGCGTCGTCCATTGTCATTGGAGTGATTCCTGCATCTTTCAGTTTCTGACATACATCCAGGAACTCTGCCCATGTAGTAGGCTCTTTCTCAACGCCAGCCTGCTCAAACAGATCTTTGTTGTAGAAGAAAGCAAATACGTTCGGCTGATAAGGAATTGTTTTCAGTGTTCCGCCGCCGGCATCACGGCAGGCTGCCATAAGTCCCGGGATAGCAGTCTCTTCATAGCCTGTCTCTTTTACAAGATCTTCCAGATCAAGAAGATATTTCGCATACATGCTGTTTACACGGTCGATATCCTCATCAAAGATGTCGATCTGTGTGCCGCCGTCAAGTGCAGGCTGAAGAGCCTCACGGTTTCCGGTACGTCCCTTGAACTGAAGGTCTACCTTTACGCCTGTCTCTGCTGTATAAGCATCAACAGCTTCCTGGATTGCCTGTCCCTGCGGCTCTGTAGACTCCCACATAGACCAGTACACCAGAGTATCATCTGCTGCCTGTACTGTTGCGATCGGAGCCAGCATTGTTCCTACCATTGCACCACATAATACAGCGCTCAGAAGTTTCTTCTTCATTCCCATCTTGAATTCCTCCTTGATAAATGTGTTGTTTTTCGCTTCCACATGTTTTGGCAGATTTTACCGAAATCATGTTTTACTATCTTTAATTTTATCGTTTTTGCACAAAAAGTATTTGCACAAAAGTGTGTTTATTTTGTACAAAAAGCTTATTATATACATTTTTTTACAGATCCCAGATTTTTTATGGCATTCCGCTTTTTATTAGGCTATAATATGTCTGTATCAGACCATCTTTGTCCTGTAACTGGATTTGATACCGGAGGAAAAATCTTTATGGCATATGAAAGTGTTTATCTGGAAAAAGAACTTCAGATTGACCGAATCTATACAATCCATTATTTTGAATACAGAAATGATTTTTATTATGCCGGAGAACGACATGATTTCTGGGAATTTCAATGTGTCGATAAGGGAAAAGCAGAGGTCTGTGCAGAAGATGAACATTTTGTTCTGAACCGTGGGCAGGTTATCTTTCATAAACCAAATGAATTCCATAACCTGAGTGCTACAGGAACAAATGCTCCTAATATCATTGTAGTCTCTTTTGCCTGTGATTCCCCGTGCATGAGTTTTTTTGAAAACAAAATTCTGGAATTTTCAGATACTGAACGTTCTATCCTGGGACTGATCATTGCAGAAGCACGCCACTGTTTTTCTTCCCCTCTTGACAACCCTTATACAGAAAAAATGGAAAAAAAAACAGATATCCTCTTTGGCTCTCAGCAGCTTCTTTTAAGCTATCTGGAACAGCTTCTCATACATGTACTGCGCAGATATACCGCGGCTCCGCGCTATCCTTCCAACAGCCTTAATGATTCCGGCGCTGTATCTGCCGCATCAAGGAAGATCGTAAACTATTTTGAAGAACATATCCGGGATTCCATCACCATCGAGGATGTCTGTCATGACAATCTCATAGGCCGGTCTCAGCTCCAGAAACTGTTTCGGGAAGAATACGGCTGTGGAGTGATCGAGTTTTTCTCTCACATGAAGATCAATTTTGCCAGACAGCTAATCCGGGAAAACGATATGAACTTTACGCAGATTTCAGAGTTTCTGGGCTACTCTTCCATCCATTATTTTTCCAGACAGTTCAAAAAGATCTGCGGAATGACTCCGACAGAATATGCGTATTCTATAAAAGCAATCTCCGAGCGACCTCAGGATCCTGCCCAGGAAAATACAGACGAAAAACAAGGAGCTGATGTTTAAAACACCAGCTCCATTTTTGTGCCCTTTCCAGGCTCACTTTCCAGATTAATCTTTGCCTTGTGAAGAACTGCTCCATGTTTTACAATAGAAAGCCCCAGACCGGTTCCTCCTGTCTGACGGGAATGACTTTTATCTACACGGTAAAATCTCTCAAAAATACGTTTCTGTTCATTTTTCGGAATACCGATCCCATTATCCTCTACAAAATAGCATGGATGATATTCTGTCTGTCCGGCAAAAATACGAACCGTACCTTCTGCTTCTGTATATCGGATCGCATTATCTGCAATATTGTAAAACATTTCGTAGAGCACCTGGCGGACTCCCCGGACAACCACATGCTCTCCTTCCAGCACAAGCTGTATTCCCTTTTTCTCTGCTGCCATTTTCAGATGCGTGGAGATATCTTCCGCCAGTTCATAGATATCTACTGCTTCAAAAGGCATATCGTTGTTTTTTTCATCCAGACGCGACAATTGGATGATGTCTGAAACAAGGGAGCTGAGACGGCTTGCCTCATGATAGATTCTGCCAGAAAATTCCGGCATCTTGTCTGGTCCTACCATTCCGTTCATCATCAGTTCCGCATATCCTGAAATAGACATCAAAGGAGTTTTCAGTTCGTGAGAAACATTTGCAGAAAACTCACGGCGCATAGCCTCTGCTTCCTTCAGTTCCTGCATCTGGCGGATGATCTGTCTGTTCTGCTGATCCACTCTGCCCAGAAGAGGTCTCAGCTCTTCATATTTCACATCCTTTAACGGATTTTCAAGATCCAGTTCATTGATCGGCTTAATCAGATCTTTCGTCTGCTTCTGTACAAGGATTACCTCCAGAATCAGAATTCCGAGAGTAATCAGCCCCAAAAGGGTAAAGCTGGAAAAAAGAGTCATAAACACACTGTCTGTAGTTCTTGCCACCCGGAGGATGTTTCCATTTTCCAGCCGCATAGCACAGTAAAAGGTCTGTTCTGACAGAGTTTCCGAAAAACGCACAACCTCCCCATACCCTTCTTTTTTTGCCTTGAGCATTTCCGGACGTTCTCCATGATTCTCCATTTCATCTGCTTCTGCGTTCGATTCATAAATCACGTTCCCGTCGCTGTCTGTTACTGTAATTCTTGTTACGTTGATCTCTTTTACATTTTCCTGAAGGTAGTCAATTCCGGCTGCATCGATCCCGGCCCGGATATATTCCACCTCGTCCCGTACGCTCTGCTTCATAGATACGCTGAATTTGTCGTACATCACTACGCTTGCAGCCATAAAAGTCAGAAGCACTGACAGGATAACAAGAAAGCTTCCATGGTTTAACAGTCTCTGTCTCATTTTAATCTCCGATCCGGTAGCCTACGCCACGCACAGTTTCCACCATATTTCCCGCTTCTCCAAGTTTCTGACGCAAAGTCCTTACATGGACATCCACAGTTCTTGTCTCCCCGTCAAAATCGTAGCCCCATATATGACAGAGGATCTGATTACGGCTCATAACAAGTCCCTTATTTTCCAGAAGATACTGAAGAAGTTCAAATTCCTTTCTGGTAAGCTCTACTTTCTGATCCCCGATCTGCACCTCATGGCGTCCGATCAGAAGTTTAAGATCTCCACAGCACAGCTCTCTGTTTTCTTCCTTCCGGCTGCATCTCCTCAGGACAGCCTTTACTCTGGCCACAAATTCCATCATTCCGAACGGTTTTGTGATATAATCGTCTGCCCCTGCTTCCAATCCTCTTACTTTATCAAATTCTGCCTCCTTGGCTGTAACCATGATCACCGGAATATTCCTGGTATCCGGATCTGCTTTCAGCCTGGAAAGAATGGAATATCCATCTTCTCCCGGAAGCATGATATCCAGAAGGATCAGAACCGGAAGTTCTCTTTTCAGAGCCAGATTCAGTTCTTTGCCGTCTGCAAACCCTTTTGCGGAAAATCCGGTAGTCTCCAGCGTATATACCAGAAGTTCACGGATATTTTTTTCGTCCTCTACACAGTAGATCATGGATATCCTCCTTTATTTTTATTCCACAAAAGCTGCTGCGTAACTATCCTCCGGTATTTTTGCCGGACACAAATTTTCGCAGCAGCTCTGAGGCATCAATTCATTTAATTATGATCGGGTTCTCAGGGAAGAATGTATTCCCTGCGTACATTTTCAAGATGTCGTGCAAAATCATCTCCATCATCATTTTTCAGCGCGTTCAGGTGGCTGTGCGTATCATAGAGATTTTCACGAACCTGCGTCACACAGACTCCGATATTGGAACAGTGGTCTGCAATACGCTCCATACTGGTGATCAGATCTGACAGGATAAAGCCCATTTCAATGGTACATTCACCGGAACGGAGACGGTTAATGTGACGACGTTTCATTTCTTTGGTAAGTTCGTCGATCAGCTCTTCCAGTGCTTCGATCTCCACTGCCTTTGTTGTATCCTGTGCATCAAATACATGGAAAGCAGTTTCCACAATGTCATTAACTGCCGCAGTTACCACTCTCAGTTCTGCCTTTGCAACAGGTGAAAAGCTTAAATTCTTTTCATGAAGCTCTTCTGCAGATTCCTTAATATTTACTGCATGGTCAGAAATACGCTCAAAATCTCCGATACAGTGAAGCATGATGGAAACGCTGTGGCTGTCGTTTTCTGAAAGGTCTTTGTTATTCAGCTGCACCAGATAGGTTCCCAGTTCATCCTCATAGCGATCCACCTTTCCTTCCAGCTTATCAATTTTCTTTGCTCCCTCCTCATCATACTGATGAAGCAGACCAAATGCTGTTTTCAAAGATTTTCCAGAATCTTCTGCCATACGTCTTGCAGCAGTTCTTCCCTGCTCTACAGCAAAAGCCGGTTTCTCCAGGAAACGGGATTCCAGGATCATGAATTCCTGATCTTCTTTGGCTGCCTCTACATCCTGTGCAGAATCGCGGATAGTCAGACATGCCAGTTTCACAAGAACATTAGAAAATGGAAGCCAGATCAAAGTCGCAGTTACATTAAAGATACTGTGTGTAACAGCAATTGCTGCCGGTGTTGCCATGGAATCCATAAAAGAAAAATGTACCACGGAATTCAAAAGATAGAATACACCAAGGAAGATCACTGTTCCAAGCATATTAAAATATAAATGGATCATTGCCGCACGTTTTGCATTTTTATTGGCGCCAATTGCAGACAGCAGCGCTGTTACACAGGTACCAATATTCTGTCCCATGATGATTGGGAACGCCGCACTGTAAGGAACTGCCCCCGTCACACACAAGGCCTGCAGGATACCTACCGAAGCCGAAGAGGACTGGATGATCGCCGTCAGGATCGTACCTGCCAGCACACCTGCTACAGGATTTGAAAATGCCAGAAGAAGATTTGTAAATTCCGGAACGTCGGCCAGAGGCTTTACGGCACCGCTCATAGTCTCCATACCAAACATCAGAACTGCAAATCCTACAAGTATCACTCCGATATCTTTCTTACGGGAGCTCTTGGTAAACATCAGAAGTACAATTCCGATCAAAGCCAGGATCGGGGCAAATGAGCTCGGTTTCAGAAGGCTAATAAAAAAGTTGCTGCTTTCAATTCCGGCAAGGCTCAGAATCCAGGCAGTTACTGTAGTACCGATATTGGCACCCATAATAATACCTACTGCCTGAGTTAATTTCATAATACCAGAGTTTACAAAACCGACTACCATAACCGTAGTTGCAGAAGAGGACTGGATCACTGCAGTCACCGCAAGTCCCAGAAGGACCGCTTTCAATTTACTGGATGTAAGATTTTCAAGTATTTTTTCCAGTTTTCCTCCGGAAACCTTGGCAAGACCGTCTCCCATAACCTGCATACCATACAGAAACAGGGCAAGGCCTCCTAATAATGTCAGTATACTAAAAAAATCCATGGTGTTTCTCCTTTGCGAATATTTAATATACTCTCATTTTAGGAAAGCTTTGTAAAATTATCCCCAGTGCAATGTAAAATCTATGTAAAATTTTTCTTAAAATCCCCGGATATCTTCTCCCTCATCTCCCGTCTTGTCTATAGAACGGATGATCAGATAATAGCTTATGTCCTCACTGACCTGAACTTTGACCCGCTCTCCGGCTTTATGGCCTTTCAGAGCCTTCCCAAGGGGAGATTCAATACTGATCCTGTTTTCCATGGAATTCCCCCGGATGGATGTCACAAGTTTGTATTTCTCGATTTCTCCATCCTCCTCAAACTCCACTTCCACGATATCATCCATTCCCACTTCATCCTCTTTGGAAGCATCTGTGACAATATCTGCTGTTTTCAGCATCCTCTCCAGATAGCGGATACGGCTTTCATTCTGGTTTTTATGGCGTTTTGCCGCATAATATTCAAAATTCTCGCTGAGGTCTCCCTGGGCTCTTGCCTCCTTCACCGCTTCGATAGCCTCTTTTCGTACTACCAGCTTACGGTGTTCGATCTCCTGCTCTATTTTTTCCACGTCACGTTTTGTAAGCTTTTCACCCATTGCTGATCTCTCCTTATATACTTATATAAAATGGAATATATTTTTCGGTAAAACCAAGTATACAGGATGATCCCCTGAAACTCAAGAGAGGTTTTCACCCTTTATATGGCAGTAAAGAAACAGGCATACTTCCTCTCCCTCCTGCCTGAGCTCCATAGTGCCGCTGTATCTGCCAAGAGCGGCCCGGATACTTGGAAGACCAAATCCATGGGCAGATCTGTCCGTTTTCGTAGTCACAGGAAGCTCTCTTTTTATCCCTTCCTTAACTCTGCTCTCAGAAAGCCTCCCCGTATTTCGGATGCTGACTGCCAAAAGTCCCTTTCCCATCCTTGCTTCCAGAGAGATTCTGCGTTTTTCTGCCGGCAGTCCCTCCACTGCTTCCATGGCATTATCAAGGGCATTGCCAAAAACGGCGCAGATATCTGGTTTTTCCATAGGAAGCGGATCCGGAATGTCTGCCAGTACATGAAAATCTATTCCCTTCTGCTTCATCGACGCTTCTTTTGCACTGAGGATGATATTTACCGTATTGTCTCCGCAGTATTTTAATGTCCGGGTGTTCTCTGTACTTTCCAGAAGCTCCCGGAGATACGCTTTTCTCTGATCCTCCGGAAGCGCCAGCGCAGTCTGAAGGTGGTTTGCCATATCATGCTTCAGTCTCCGTATCTCAAAATGCTGCTGTTCCATAGCTTCGTAATAACGGGCATTCTGAGCCGCCATTACCGCTTCTGCTTCCAGCTTCTGCTGTTTTGCCAGCACCACCATAGTCCAGAGCAGACCCGCAAAAGCAAAAAGGGACAAAAGAAGAAGGATCAGATACTGTACCGACAGCTCATATATATTTGGATCGCTGAGAAGGATCAGGCTGAACACGATTCCCACCGGAGGAAGGGTCAGAAGAAACAGAAGCTTCCACATAGCCGGAGAAAGCTCAAAATCCCGTTCCGGTCCATATTTCCAGATCACCACACAAAATCCCAGACAGAAACACAGCTTTATCAGGATTACCATAAAACCGCCGAATACCGTGCCGTTATCCACCAGCGCATTAAAAGAAAACACTGTGCTTGCCACCATAAGCCCCACGGTAAGCCTTTTGATCCGGCTTCCCTCACAGCCTGTCCACACAGCCGTAAGGAAAATCAGAAAGGTGGGAACAATATTATGCCAGTCGGATATAAAGATCACCATTCCGCCCATGAGACCGCAGGCAAACAAAAGGAACAGCCTTCTCAGCTTCTGCGGGCGCAGCCTGACCAGTCTTCCAACAGAAAAAAGAAGCAACATCCCCATAAGCGAAAGCCATAAAACACTCAGTATAAGCTTTGCACTCTCTTTCATGGCTTCACCCGATTCCTTTCAGCATACATTCCGCCAGTTTTGCCACAGCCGCATCCTTCATCCCTCTGCTGATGGGAAGTTCTTTTCCGCAGATCTCCACCTGATCGTGACCGATATGATCCACCCGGTCTCCATTTACCAGATATCGCTGATGGATCCTTACAAAACGACTGTCTGTTTTTCCTTCCACTTCCGAAAGTTTCCCGTAAAAAAAGTATTCTTCATTCTCCGTCACCACGCCGACCTGCCGCCTGTCGCTGTAAAAATACAGAATCTTATCCAGAGGCATCCGAAAAGTTCCGTCCTGATTCTGGAACACAAAGTTCTTTTCTTTTTTCAGAAAAAAATGTTCTCTCGCACGGCTCAGTATATGCCGGATCTGTTCTTCCTCCGCCGGCTTCAGCACATAATCCAAAGCTCCCGTACGGTATCCGTCAAACACATATTCCGAATATCCGGTAACAAAAACAATCAGAAGCTCTTTGTCAAATTTCCGGATCTCTTCTGCGGTTTTCATTCCGTTAAAATCCTTCATTTCCACATCAAGAAAAAGAAGGTCTATCTCGCCGGGATGTTTTCTCAGCCACCGGAGGGCGGTTTCTCCGGCAGTAAATTCATAAACGATCTCCTCATCTCCCTCATACATGGTTTTTTCCAGCTGAAACCGCAGGCTGTCCCTGGCTTCCTGCTCGTCGTCACACAGTGCGATCCTCAGCATAGTTTTCTCCCCTTTCCTGCTCCTTTTTCCTGTTTGAAATTATAGAAATTTTATCTGCGTACATAAACCAGATCCACCATTCCATTATAGGATTTCGTATGGATCAGCCTCAGAGGGATCCCCTGTTCTCCATTCTCAAAAAGCCTCACGCCGGAACCTAAAAGTGTGGGAATCACCGTAATATAGTAATGATCGATCATGTCTTCTTTTATAAACTGCTGTGCAAGATCCGCTCCGCCGCAGACCCAGATATCCTTTCCCTTCTCTTCTTTTAATTTTCTTACAAGCTCAATGGGATTCTGATCTGTAAATCGTATTTTTTCAGAAGATTCCTTCTGTTTATGGGTGAACACATATGCGGTAAGCTCCTCATATACCCACTGATCCGGAGATAACTCCGTAACAATCTGGTCATAGGTCTTCCGTCCCATAAAAACTGTATCCACATCTTTAATAAATTCAGAATAAACATCGACGTCCCCACCGTCCCCCTGCCCGGTCAGCCAGTGGATTTTTCCTTCGGAGTCCGCAATATATCCGTCAAGACTCATCGCAATAAATAAACTGATTTTCCTCATTTTTTCCTCCATGATTCCGTTTCTGTTCTACAGATTCCTGTTTCTTTATTATAACGCACTTCTCCTTTCCGTCCACTCCAAACTTTACAAAAATCCTTCCGATCTTTACATTTTCCACCGGATTTTTCCAAACTTTACACATCGTCCGCCATTCTTTACACCTCTGATTTTTCTCCCTTTTTTCTGTGCTATCCTGAATATGCAAGAGCAAAAACCTGTATATCCATAATTTATAAGGGGGAATTTTATGTTATCTGTAAAAAATCTTGAAAAATCCTATACAACAGGAAAACAGACCTATCCCGTTCTGAAAGGAATCAGCTTTTCCATTGCAAAGGGGGAATTTGTGGCTGTCATGGGGCCTTCCGGTTCCGGTAAATCCACACTTCTCAACTGTATTTCCTGCTATATCCCTTTTGAGAAAGGAAAAATCACTCTGGGCGGTCAGGAACTCAGCTCCATGACCCCGGAGCAGCTTGCCATCGTCCGCAACGAAAAGCTCGGCTTCGTATTTCAGGATTTTATGCTTCTGGACGGACTTACCGTCCGGGAAAATATCCTGGTTCCCAGGATCATCCGTTCCAATGTGGACAAAGACGGGGAACGCTACGCAGATCAGCTGATGGAGCTGTTTGGCATCAGTCATATCCGCAGTAAATATCCCGCGGAGATCTCCGGCGGAGAAAGACAGAGAACAGCTGTTGCCAGAAGCCTGATCAACCGGCCTCTGATGATCCTTGCAGATGAGCCTACCGGAAATCTGGACAGCCGTTCCAGCCGTATCGTCATCGAGTCCTTTGAAAATGCCAGAAATAATCTGGATGCCACCATCTTTATGGTAACTCACGACAGTTTTTCCGCCTCCTTCTGCGACCGGGTAATTCTATTAAAAGACGGAATGGTTTATCGTCAGCTGGAAAAAAACATCCAGACAAGAAGCGCTTTCCACGACACCCTGTTAAATGCGATCAAAGAAATGAGTGGTGATGAAGAATGAACAAAAAGAAAAGAAAACAATCCATAAAAAACATAAAAGAGCTGGAAAGCCGGCTGCAAAGAGCTGACTGGAAACAGTCACGGCTGTATCTGTTCTGTAACTTTGTATCCCTGATGCTGATGACCGCCTACTCCGCCCTGATGTTTTCTCCTACGGTTCTGAATATCTTCCCGGAAGGAGGTGACAGCCTGAGGCAGCTTTATATGATCTTTATTATGACTCTTTTTGGCTGTACGGTTTTCACCGTCTATGCCGCCAGCCTGTTTTTCCGCAAAAAATCCCGGCAGCTTGGTATCCTTATGGCTCTTGGAGCATCAAGAAAAACCCTTGCCCCCGGACTTTTCCGCGAGGTGATCCTTTTAAGCGGCAGCTCCGCCTTTCTGGGAATCCTTGCAGGCTTTCCCTTTATTATGCTCCTGTGGAAGCTGTTCCGTTTTTTTATCGTGGATAACCAGTACATGATCCTGAGCCTTGATTTCCGCTGTCTCTGGATACCGGCAGGCTTCGCCCTTCTGGTTCTTTTCTGCGCCTGCCTGCTGGCCTTTGTTTATCTCAGAAAAACAGATATTCTGGATGTGATACAGGAAGAACACCAGAATGAACCGGTAAGAGAGCTTGGGCTGTGGTGCGGTCCTGTGGGTATTATCCTTTTGATCGGCGGCGCAATGCTGGGATACAACTTTCCTACGTTTTATCGTGATCTTACCCATCGCTTTCCTTCAGCCCTGCTTAAGGTTCTTTGTTATTCCCCTGTATTTGCAGGTCTTTATATGGTCATGCTCCACACTGTTGTCAACGGATGGCATTTCAGGCGCAAAAATCCCTGGAAAAACATCGTTGCAAGAAGCATGATGAAATTCCAGGGAAAACAGACGGTAAACAGCCTGCTTGTTACTACTGTTCTGATCGCAGGCGGCTGCTTCGGTATTTTTTATCTTCCTATGCTAGGCACAGGCACTTCCATGACTATTGAACAAAGGGAATACGATTATTCCTGGTTCTGGCCTTCAGACCAGAATCTTCCTTCTGAGGAAGAAATCCAGGATCTTGCCCGGGAACATAAAGTTCAGATCACAGACTGGAAGAAATGCCCTTACCTCAGTCTGGCCGTTGACTCTAATATGATGATCGACAATGACGACGGCAGCTTTTCATGGAAATACTATGAAATCGCCTCAGAAGGCCATTTTCTTTCTGAAAGCGATTTCAACAAAATCTCAGGTCAGAACCTTTCTGTTGATCCGGGAGAATATTATGCTGTAACAAACAGAGAAGAAACCTCCTACCGCATAGTAGACAATTCCACTCGCTTTACCAATATGACCACAAGAGAAGTCCTTCCTGTTTCCTTTAAAGGCTTTGTCCATTTTGAACAGCTGGGCGCTCTCTATACCGGAATCCTGGACGACAGTGATTTCCGGAAAATTTCTCAGGGACTTACTCCCCAGTGGCAGGGAACCATGACATTTTTTAATTCTGAAGGAAAAGACAGCTATCCCTTTGCCCGGGCTTTTTATGAAAGGATTGTAGCCTCTTTTGATGACGACAGCTTTTCCACAGGCCTCTATGATCCTGTAGAATACCTCATGACAGAAGGCTACACAAACGACTATTTCGGAGCCAGCTACAGAGATATCGATGAGCACCTGGACCGCTCACAGCTGGACAGTGCAGATTTCCGGATGTTCTGGAATTACATGCCCCAGTTCCGGGTTCTTGACAGCACCGAACAGCTGAACACCTTTTCTGTCTTTATGATGACCTTCCTTTTTATCGGAATCGTGTGCTTTACTGCGGCTCTTGTCATTTCCTATACCCGCTGTCAGACCCTTGCTCTGAATAACGCCTATGTATTTTACGATCTGAAGCGTCTGGGCGCATCTCCCGGTTATCTTTGCCGGGAACTTCGCCGGCAGGCCGGACCGGTCTTTCAGATTCCAACTGCCGTGGGAATGAGCTGTATGGTACTTCTCTATGGAATGATGCTTTATGCCAATGATAACCGCTACACACAGTCGGAGATTGCCGGTTTTCTGGTGTGTCTGGAAGTGATCGCCGTCATTGCCATTCTGTTCTATGCTGTGTACCGCCGAACCCTTTACGGACTGATAAAGCAGCTGGGTCTTTACTCCTCCGAACGATAAAGCGCCCGATAAGAGTCGCCCTCCACCTGAACAATCTGCTCCAGCTCCTCGTTCAGCTCCAGAGAAACCTCCGAAAACTCCTGTTCCATCCAGAATCGGACGCAGGTTCCGCAGGAGGAACTTAAATTTCTGGGAACCGGCATGATTTTTGTGCCGATTCCCAGTTTTTCACAATTTTTCTTAAAACATACTGCGCCGTAATGCGAATAAAAAGTAGCGATATATTCTGTCATTTTGTAATACGAAGCAGGAAATCCTCACCCTGCTCTTCCACCTGTACCTGATAGCCCTGGTGGGATGCAAATCTTGTAACATTTTCCTTTGCAGTTACATTATCTACCAGAACCTCATATGCAGCCTCTTTGGAAGCCAGCGCATTTTTTGTCATAATCACCGGTTCCGGACAGGATAATCCTCTTGCATCTACCTGTTTCATACCAATTCTCCTTTTCTCAAAAATTATTTTATCAGTCTGATTTTTTTCTGGAATTCATAAATGCGATCACAGTTACCACTACAATACCAATGATAACAGCAATCTTTCCATTGGATGTAGGACCTTCTCCGGAGGATGCAAGCCCAAAGTTATGAGCAACAGCCGCTCCAACCATCAGTCCGATGACTGTTACTGCGGAATCTGTGTTTCCCTCGCCGGAAAGTACCAGCTGGCGGAGAGGACAGCCTCCAAGAAGTACGCAGCCAAAACCTGCAAGGAACATGCCAAGTGCATTCCACAGACCGTCTGTATGCGCTACCGGCTGTCCTGCAAATCCCGGATTAAAGAACGGTGTTCCTGTCACTGCGCCCAGAATAAAGTTCATCACCAGGGCGCTGGCAAAAATTGCCACAAATCCCATCAGAAGCTTCCATTCACGGAAAAGAACCGCATCACGGATACCGCCCACCATACAGAGACGTGTTTTCTGTGCAAGACCGCCTACGATCAGGCCGGCTGCCAGAGCGATCCAGACAGAGGCATGAAGGGAGCCCGGACCTTCTGTGGAAAAATGAATAAATGCAGGCGCTGCGACCAGAAGGACCAGAAATACGATCTGAAGTACCGGAAAGAGCTGTCCCTCCAGAGCCGGCATTTTATAAGAGCGCTTCAACGTATATCCTCTTTTCAGGAAAAATACACCTGCAAAAATACCAAGGGCAAATCCCACAAAACCAAAGATCGCGTTTCCGTCTCCGCCTGCCAGTCTCAGAATCATACGGAAAGGACATCCCAGGAACATCAGGCAGCCGATCATGACAAACACAGCAAGGATGAACCTTGTCACAGGCGCAGAACCGCCTCTTGCCTTAAATTCTCCGGACACCATTGCCATAATACAGGCGCCAAGCACCAGCCCGATGATCTCCGGACGTATGTATTGTACCACCGGCGCTGAATGAAATCCCAGAGCGCCTGCCGTATCTCTCAGGAAACATGCGATACAGAATCCCATATTTGCCGGATTGCCAAAAAATACCAGCAAGGCTGAGATCACACCGATCACAAGCCCTGCTGCTATAATGGCTTTTTTCTCATTTTTCATTTGTTATTTCCTCCTTTTCCCTATGCGTTTTTGTTTCAGCAGTATTTTTTGTGGTAAACGCATATTTGTACATCAGAATCATACCATTTTTCCTCTTTTTTTACCAATTAATTATAGCTTATTTTTTATATTATTTATAGATTTTATCAATAAATAATGCTATAGTAACTACATAATACAAAATGAGAAAAGGAAAAGATCATCATGAAAAAAATATATCTGGATCAGGCAAGTACCTCCTGTCCCAAGGCTCCGGGCGTGGCAGACGCGGTCTTTCATTATCTGTCCGGCGATGCAGTCAATATCAACCGCGGAAGCTATGACACGGCTTTTTCTGTGGAAGAACAGATTTTCGACACAAGAGAACAGCTGAAACAGCTTTTTCATTTTCCGGATAAAAGCCGCAATGTAATTTTTACCGCCAATGTCACAGCAAGCCTGAATATTCTTCTGAAGGGTCTGCTCCGTCCCGGAGACCATGTTCTGGTAAGCTCCATGGAACACAATGCTGTGATGCGTCCGCTGGTACAGCTTGAAAAAACAGGGGTAAGCTTCGACCGGATTCCCTGCGACTGTGAGGGAAACCTGCTTCTGGAACAGGCGGAAAATCTGCTCCGCCCGGAAACCCGCCTTCTTGTATGCCTTCACGGTTCCAACGTCTGCGGCACACTGATGCCCATAAAAGCCATCGGAGAATTCTGTCATAAGCATGGAATTCTTTTTGTCCTGGATACTGCGCAGACCGCAGGCGTGCTTCCCATAGACATGGAAGCCTGTCACATAGACGCTCTGGCATTTACCGGTCACAAGGGCTTCCGGGGACCTCAGGGAATCGGTGGTTTTCTCATCCGGGAAGCTCTGGTTTCAGATATGGTTCCTCTTCTCAGCGGAGGTACCGGAAGCATTTCCCACACGGAAGAAATCCCTGATTTTATGCCCGACCGCTTTGAACCGGGTACGCCTAATATTCCGGGAATCCTTGGACTCCATGCAGCGCTTTCCTGTACGGGGCAGATATGTTCTCAGGAGAATTTCCGCCATGAAATGAAACTGACAGAACACTTTATCAGAGGAATCCAGTCCATGGATCCTCTGGGAAAACATCTTCGGATCATTGGCAGAACCGA
The DNA here is from genome assembly GCA_900553515.1 of uncultured Blautia sp. Classification (GTDB taxonomy): domain Bacteria; phylum Bacillota; class Clostridia; order Lachnospirales; family Lachnospiraceae; genus Blautia_A. Next base: position 15,297 of record USDN01000019.1, read on the forward strand.
CTGTCCGGGCACTCTGGAAACTGCCGTCCGCTGCGCTGTAGTTTCTGTCCTGACACCAGAGATCGATATGGCAGACGCTGCCTTTCAGCTGGATCACACCTATGGGATCATGACACGCGTCGGCCTTCACTGTGCACCTTCCGCACACAGAACGCTTGGAACCTATCCACAGGGAACCATCCGCTTCTCTTTCGGTCCGGAAAACACACTGGAAGAAATAAATACCGCTTTGAAAGCTCTGGGAGAGATTACCGGAGTCTGCTGAAACAGGAGGGACAAACATGGATTTTAAACAGCTGGAAGCTTTTACCGCAGTGGTGGATTACGGAAGCTTTTCTGAGGCCGCGCGCCGCCTCTATCTGACCCAGCCTACCATCAGTGCACATATCCGGGCGCTGGAAAATGAACTGAAGGTAAAGCTGATCATACGGACAACAAAAAAGCTGACCATCACCACAAAGGGATATCAGCTTTATGACAGCGCGATCCGTATCCTCCATATCCGCAATAATCTTATGGAAGATTTTACCGGTTCCAAAAAACATATCATTGATCTCAGCGCCTCCACCATCCCGTCCTCCTACCTGCTTCCGGAAATGCTTGCAGGCTTCGGTAAGGTATGCCCGGACGTCTATTTCCACTCTCTGCAGTCAGACAGCTCCGAAGCCATCCAGAAGGTAATCGACGGCAGTGTGGATCTGGGACTTGTGGGACAGTATACCGAACAGGAGGACTGCTGCTTCATCCCCTTCTGTCAGGATTCTCTGGTAATCGCAGCGCCTGTGACGCCTCATTACCTGAAACTCCAGGAAGACAATGCGTCTCTGCAGGAGCTGGTAAAAGAACCTGTGATCGTCCGTGAAAAAGGTTCCGGAACCAAAAAAGAAATGGATTATTTTCTGGAAAAATCCAATATCTCACCATCAGATCTGAATGTGATCGCAAGGATGAACGATCTGGAAAGTATCAAAAAATCCATTGTCAGCGGACTTGGAATTTCCATTCTTTCCGCCCGTTCCGTTCAGGATCTGAAAAAAACAAAACAAATTCTTCTGTTTCCTCTGAAGGATGCGGAACACAAAAGAAATTTCTATATTGTATACAGCCGGAACCGGATCCTGAAACCCCATGTACGCCAGTTTATTCAGTTTGCGCGGAACTTTTATCTTTCCTAAATCACAATGATGTTTTTACATTCTTTATAATCTTTCGGACATTGATCAGTGATGACTTCTGCCTCTTTAAATGGACGGAAAGTCACGGAGCTGATCTGTCCGAATTTGGATCCGTCCCCCAGCACATAAGCCATTCGGCAGTGTTCCATAGCCGTTCTTTTTACCAAAGCTTCATTTGTATCCGGAGTCGTAAATCCTTCCTTACGGGTGATGCCGTTTGTGCCAAAAAAACCTTTTGTAAAATGATACATCTGCAGCATCTGCATTGCCTGGCTTCCTACCACAGCCTCTGTGGAACCCTTCAGCTCTCCGCCCAGAAGACTTACATGAATTCCCTTCTGCGCAAGGATCCTGGCATGGGAAACTGCATTGGTCACAAAGGAAGCCTTTGTATGTTCCAGATAATCCAGCATGAAGCCGGTAGTCGTACCTGCATCCAGAAATACAAAATCTGCGGAACGAATGAGTCCGACTGCATATCTGGCGATTTTTTTCTTTTCTTCTGTATTCAGATCCGATTTCTGCTCCACGGTAGGTTCATAAGCAGACACCACGTTCTCCAGAGATACCGCGCCTCCAAAAACCCTGGTCAGTTTTCCCATTTTATCCAGCGCCGTAATGTCTCTGCGTACGGTTGATTCCGATGTATCCAAAAGCTCTTTCAGTTCTGTGACAGTGACACTTTTTTTCTCTGCCAAAAGCCTGAGAATGATCTCATATCTCTGTTCTGTCAGCATCTGGAAACTCCTTTCCTATATACAAAGAAACCGCTATACGGGACTGCACTGTCATAAAACACTGCAAACCCATACACCAGTTTCTTTCTGATTTATTTTTATTGATTATATCGGAAAATTACAAATTTTCCTGCATAAATTTGCTTACTGCTTCACAGGCTGCTGCCTCATCCTCACCTTCAAAGGTAAAGGTCACTTCATGGCCTTTTTTTACGCCAAGACCCATAAGTGCAAGAAGCTTACGGCAGTCTACCTTTTTGCCCTCTTTTTCAAGGGTTACAGTGGACTGGAAGCCCTTTACCAACTTCACAAGCTCTCCTGCCGGACGTGCATGGATACCTTCATCATCTGTAACTATGTACTTAAATTCTTTCATTCTTTTATCCTCCAGTTTTATTTTTCTTATACTGCTTTCTTCTTTAATATGCCGAGGAGAAGTGCCGAAATCACAGTTCCTGCAACAAGAGCTGCAACGTAAGCCACTGCATTTCCTACTACCGGGAATACGAAGATTCCACCGTGAGGTGCCATCAGCGTACAGTCAAACATCATAGAAACCGCTCCTGCCACTGCGGAACCTGCAATGCAGGAAGGAAGCACATGAAGCGGATCCGAAGCTGCAAAGGGAATTGCTCCTTCTGTAATAAATGCCAGTCCCATAATAAAGTTTGTAGGAGCAGCGTCTCTTTCTTCCCGTGTAAACTTATCCTTAAAAAGGAGAGAGGCTAAGGCAATAGCACATGGGGGCGTCATTCCTCCGATCATAACCGCTGCCATAATATCATAATTTCCCGCTGCAATAGATGCCGTACCAAAAACATAAGCCGCCTTATTAAACGGACCGCCCATGTCAATGGCCATCATTCCTCCAAGAATCATTCCCAGAATAAATTTACTTGTATTTCCCATTCCTGTCAAGGCATTATTTAAGCCTGTATTCAGTCCGCCCATAACCGGCTCTACCACAAATGTCATGATCAGTCCCATAAAGAGAATGCCTAATACCGGATAAAGCAAAACAGGTGCTATCTTTTCCAGAGCTTCCGGAAGTTTATCACAAATTTTGCGAAGTCCGAGAATCAAATAGCCTGCAAGGAAACCGGCAAAAAGAGCTCCGAGAAAACCAGATTTTCCATTTGCTGCAATCATTCCTCCTACAAGACCAACCGCCAGTGCCGGTCTGTCGCCAATAGCCATTGCAATAAAACCAGACAGAACAGGAAGCATGAAACCAAAAGCCGTGCCGCCAATATTTTTCAGGACAGCCGCCACTGGGGTAATGGTACCGAAATTTGATCTCTGGTCAGCAGGGAGAGCGTTCAAATCAACGAAAAGACCATCGATCAGGAAAGCAATAGCGATCAGTATACCGCCTCCCACAACAAGAGGAAGCATGTGGGAAACTCCGTTCATAAGCTGGGTATATATCTTATGGCCGGCACTGCCGCCTGCCTTTGCGCCTGAAGAAGAACTCTGAGAGCCCGCTGCCGCATGGTAAACCGGAACATCGCCTGCAATGGCTCTCTCCACCAGGTTATCGGCCTTGCTGATACCGTCAGAAACCTGACACTCGATCAGCTTTTTGCCATCAAATCGATCCATAGGAACCTGTGCGTCTGCAGCAACAATAATACAGTCCGCCTCCTGGATTTCTTTCTCTGTCAGTACATTTTTGGCTCCGCCTGAGCCTCTTGTCTCAACCTTGATAAAACAATTCTTTGCTTTTGCAGCCTTTTCAATTCCCTCTGCTGCCATATAGGTATGTGCGATTCCGGTAGGACAGGAGGTAACAGCCAGAATCCTGAACTGTGCGGATTCCGCTTCTCCGGTATCAGCAAGTCTCTCGTCAATATCCTTTTTCTCCTGGTCTGCTTTATCAATAATATCCATAAATTCATCTACAGACTGTGCATTTCTCAGTGCTTCTGTAAACTCTTCATCCATCAGCATAACGGAAAGCTTACTGAGCACATCCAGATGAACGTTGTCTTCCGTGTTTGGAGCTGCGATCAAAAAAAGCAGAGTTACCGGTTCATCGTCCAGAGCTTCAAATTCCACACCGTTTTTTATCACCATAGCTGCCAGTCCGGGCTTCTTTACCGCATCACATTTTCCGTGAGGGATGGCAATTCCCTCTCCGATACCGGTGGTGCTCTCTTCTTCTCTTAAGTACACCTGGGCACGATAAGCTTCTCTGTTGCTGATCTTCTCACTTTTCATCATAAGATCTACAGCCGTATCAAGAGCTTCTGATTTGTTCCCGGGAGCTGCTGTCAGCGATACGCTTCTTCTGTCAAGCAGATCTGTAATCCTCATAATAATCTCCCCCTTTATTTTTCTTCCGCCACCTGACGGTAGACTTCTCTGATTTCATTACCTGTAGCCAGATTTTCTGAAAAAGCGCTGGCACTTCCTGCCGCAATTCCCATATAAAAGGCATGTCTGTAATCCTGACTTTCCATCCAGCCTGCCATAAAACCTGCCACCATGGAATCTCCGGCGCCTACACCGTTGACCAGTTTCCCTTTTGGAACAGGTTTTTGATACACCTGACCGTCCTCTGCCAGCAAAACGGCTCCTTCTCCTGCCATGGAAACCAAAACATTTTTCGCTCCCATTTCCTGAAGCTTCTTACCGTAGGGAACCACATCCGCTCTGGTATTCAACTCCACTCCAAAAATCTCACCCAATTCATGATTATTTGGTTTTACAAGGAATGGATGGTATTTCAGTACCTTCATCAACAGATATCTGGTGGCGTCTACAATCGTAATCACATCTTTTTCTTTCAGCCTTTCCATGATTCTTTCATACATATCGTCAGGCATGGATGCCGGAATACTTCCTGCAAGAAAAAGAACATCTCCTTTTCGAAGCTGGTTCAGCTTATCCATCAGTTCCTCCACCTTGTCCGGACTGATCTCCGGTCCGACGCCATTGATCTCTGTCCCGTCTATGGATCTCAGCTTTACATTAATTCTGGAAATTCCATTTTCCACAGAAATAAAATCGGAATCCACTCCCATTTCCTCCAGTCTGCGGATAATCTCGTCTCCTGTAAAGCCGGCAGTAAAGCCAAGGGCTGTGTTTCTGATTCCAAGGTTCATAAGAACAGTGGAAACGTTGATTCCCTTGCCTCCGGGAAGGATTTTTTCTGCACTTGTCCTATTGGTCAGCCCCAGCTTAAAATCCTCCACATCCACAATATAGTCCAGAGACGGATTAAAAGTCACTGTACAGATCATCTTGTCTCCTCCCTCTATATTTTGGTTGTTTTTGACTGTTTTGTTCTTGTTTTTCTTATTATACTTTCATATTCATTTAAAGTCAATCAAAATATTTCACAAAATCAAAGGTTTATTTTTGAAACAATTTTACAATTCTTTCTGCTGCTTCTTTTGTATCCTCTGGTGATCCAAATGTGGAAAAGCGGAAATATCCTTCGCCACAGGCACCAAAACCTTCTCCCGGTGTACCCACAACCTGTATTTCATGTAACAGATAGTCAAAAAACTCCCAGCTTCCCATTCCATTTGGGCATTTCATCCAGATGTATGGAGCGTTTTTTCCTCCACAGTACCAGATTCCAAGCTGGTCAAGCGCCTGCATCAGTACTTTTGCATTTTTCTTATAGACCTGAATGTTATCATGAATCTGGTTCTGGCCTTCCTCTGAAAAAACAGCGGCTCCTCCTTTCTGGATAATATACGAGACTCCATTTGTTTTTGTAGTACGATTTCGCACCCACATTTCATTCAGATTCATTCCATTCCGGTTCAGATCCTTTGGTATTATCGTATAACCAAGTCGGGTTCCGGTAAAACCGGCAGTTTTTGACAGGGAACAGATTTCAATGGCACAGGTTTTCGCTCCATCCAGTTCAAAAATACTGTGAGGAAGTGTTTCATCCTCAATAAAAGCCTCATAGGCCGCATCAAACAGAATCACGGAACCCTTCCTGTTTGCATAGTCCACCCATGCCTGAAGCTGTTCCCGGGAAAAAACCGCTCCTGTAGGATTGTTTGGGGAACAGATGTACAGAAGATCTGCATCTGTTTCTTCGTCAGGTGCAGGTAAAAATCCATTTTCTTCTCCAGAGGCCAGATGCACTATTTTTCTTCCCGCCATCACGTTTGCATCTACATAAGCCGGATAAGCCGGTTCAATCACCAGCGCACAGCCGGATTGTTCAAACAGATCCAGAATATCTCCCAGCTCATCGCTTGCGCCGCTTGATACAAAGACTTCTTCAGAAGATAAAGAAATTCCTCTCTTTTCATAATATTCCGCAATGGCTTCTCTCAAAAAATCTGCGCCGCATTCCGGCATATATCCATGAAAACTGCTTTTTGAAGCCTGATCGTCTACTGCCTTATGCAGGGCTCGAATTACCACGTCACATAATGGCAGGGAAACATCCCCTATCCCCATTCTTAAAAGCTTTACTCCCGGATGCTGCTCTGTATATGCCCTGGTTTTCTGCGCGATATTATAAAAAAGATAAGAATCCTTCAATTCACTATAATGCATATTTGGTCTGATCATATTCTCTTCCTCCTGTTATTCTGCATCTATGGCAGACACTCCGATAGTCACTTCCTCCAGAACATCCAGCAGCACCTTCACCGTATCCAGTGATGTCAGCATGGTGATATTGTTCTGAGTTGCTGCGCTGCGGATGGCAACACCGTCCTCATAATGAACTCCGGAAAGGATCGCACGGGTATTGATCACATAGCTGACATATCCGGCACGGATCGCATCCAGTATCTCACTGCTTCCCTCCGACGGTTTTCCAAGCACACGGGTACGGATCCCATTTTGTTTTAAGTATTCTGCTGTAAGGGATGTAGCTTCTATATTAAATCCCATATCATAAAAACGCCGTACTAACGGAAGCGCTTCCTTCTTGTCTTCATCTGCAAGGGTTACGATCACAGTTCCATAGTTTTGAACCCGGATGCCGGATGCAATCATGGCTTTGTACATTGCTCTGTGAAGCTTTTTATCATAGCCAATGGCTTCTCCTGTGGATTTCATTTCCGGAGAAAGATATGCATCCATACCATTCAGCTTGGCAAAGGAAAACGCTGGAACCTTCACATACCATCTTTTCTTTTCTTCCGGATAGATTACGGAAATTCCCTGCTCCTTCAGACTCTTTCCCAGGATGACCTTTGTTGCAATATCTGCCAGAGGATACCCGGTTGCCTTGGAAAGAAACGGAACTGTTCTTGAAGAACGTGGATTCACCTCAATGATATAAACATTTTCCTGTTTGTCCACAATAAACTGGATGTTAAACAGTCCCACAATGCCAATTCCCACACCCAGCTTTTTCGCATAATCCAGAATTGTTTTCTTTACCTTATCCGAAATGCTGAAGGTCGGATATACGCTGATGGAATCTCCAGAATGAACACCCGTTCTTTCTACAAGTTCCATAATCCCCGGCACAAATACATCCCTGCCGTCACAGACAGCGTCTATTTCCACTTCTTTTCCTCGAATATACTTGTCCACAAGCACCGGTTTGTCTTCATCGATCTCCACTGCTGTTTTCAGATAATTTCGCAGATGTTCTTCCTTTGCCACAATCTGCATGGCTCTTCCACCAAGTACAAAGCTTGGCCTCACCAATACCGGATAACCGATTTCTTCTGCTGCCTTTACTCCTGCTTCTATATTTGTGACTGCCTGTCCCTTTGGCTGTGGAATCTCCAGCTCTGACAGCAGCTTTTCAAAAGCGTCTCTGTTTTCTGCCCTCTCAATTGCTGCACAGTCTGTACCTATCAGCTTTATTCCGCGTTCTCTCAAAGGCTCTGCCAGATTAATGGCCGTCTGACCTCCCAGTGACGCAATGATGCCGTCCGGCTTCTCCATTTCAATGACATTCATTACATCCTCTATGCAAAGAGGTTCAAAATACAGTTTGTCTGATGTGGTATAATCCGTAGATACGGTTTCCGGATTATTATTTATGATGATTGCCTCATATCCTGCTTCTTTAATGGTCTTCACAGCATGTACTGTGGAATAGTCAAATTCTACCCCCTGGCCGATACGAATCGGTCCGGATCCCAGTACAATAATCTTTTTTCTTTCTTCCACTATGGATTCGTTTTCTTCTTCATAAGTGGAATAAAAGTACGGAACATAGCTTTCAAATTCTGATGCGCAGGTATCAATCATCTTATAGACTGGAAATATGTTATATTTTTTTCGCATTTCATATACTTCCAGCTCTTTCATATTCCAGAATCCGGCGATTGCTTTATCAGAAAATCCGGCTTTCTTTGCCTGATACAGGAGTTCCCTGTCGCCGACATACCGCTTCAGTTCCCCTTCCATATCAATAATCTTTTTTAGCTTGTCCAGGAAGAAAAGATCGATCGATGTCCTCTCCCGGACAGCAGAAACTTCCACACCCAGTCTCAATAACCGGGCAATGGCAAAAATACGGTCGTCTGTACCGATTCCGATGTATTCCATCAGTTTCTTTTCTGTTTCTTTTTCAAACTTTTCCATATATAAGTGATCCGCACCTGTTTCCAGAGAACGGATGGCCTTTAACAAACTTTCCTCAAAAGTTCTGCCGACGCTCATAACTTCGCCGGTAGCCTTCATCTGCGTTCCAAGTTTCTGATTAGCATCTGTAAATTTATCAAATGGAAAACGGGGCATTTTTGTTACTACATAATCCAAAGCCGGTTCAAAGGCTGCCGGTGTATTCACCAGCTTGATCTCATCCAGAGTCATTCCCACACTGATCTTTGCAGACACCCTTGCGATGGGATATCCGCTTGCCTTGGAAGCCAGCGCTGAAGAACGGGAAACACGTGGATTTACCTCGATCAGATAATACTGAAAAGAATTTGGATCAAGAGCGAACTGCACGTTGCAGCCGCCTTCTACCTTCAAAGCACGGATAAGCTTCAGAGCGCTGTCACGCAGCATCTGATATTCTTTATTCGTCAGTGTCTGAGACGGACAAACCACAATAGAATCTCCAGTATGTATGCCTACCGGATCCAGATTCTCCATATTGCAGACTGTAATTGCCGTGTCATTGGCATCACGGATCACTTCATATTCGATCTCCTTAAATCCTCTGATACTTTTTTCTACCAGAACCTGATGGACCGGAGATAAGGCAAGTGCATTTTTTATCAGTCCCATAAATTCCTGCTCATTATCTGCAAATCCACCGCCGGTTCCCCCAAGAGTAAATGCCGGACGAAGCACTACCGGATAGCCGATGTCCTCTGCTGCCTTTGCAGCCTCTTCAACTGTATTCGCAATGGCAGATGGGAGCACCGGCTCTCCAAGACTTTCACAGAGCTCTTTAAATAATTCTCTGTCTTCTGCTCTTTCAATACTCTCGCTGCTTGTTCCCAGAAGCTCTACCTGACATTCCTTTAAAATTCCCTTTTTCTCAAGCTGCATTGCCAGATTCAGTCCGGTCTGGCCGCCGATTCCGGGCACTATTGCATCCGGACGCTCATGACGGACGATCTTTGCTATATATTCCAGGGTAAGCGGTTCCATATACACCTTATCTGCAATAGAAGTATCTGTCATAATGGTTGCCGGATTGGAGTTGCAAAGAACCACCTCATAGCCCTCTTCCTTCAGTGCAAGGCAGGCCTGCGTGCCTGCATAGTCAAATTCTGCCGCCTGTCCGATCACAATGGGACCGGAACCAATAACCAGTATTTTCTTCAGATCAGTTCTTTTTGCCATTTTTTGCTTCCTCCATCATTTCTGTAAACTGCTCAAACAGATAACCGCTGTCCTGAGGTCCCGGCGCGCTTTCCGGATGATACTGCACGCTGAACACCCTGTCGTCCTCACAGCAGACACCTTCTACCGTCTGATCCAGAAGATTCAGATGAGTGATTTTCAGTCTGGTAGCTGCAAGACTTTCTCTGTCCACTGCATAAGAATGATTCTGAGAAGTAATTTCTATTTTTCCTGTGAGAAGATTTTTTACCGGATGGTTTCCTCCTCTGTGACCAAACTTCAGCTTATAGGTTTCTGCACCGTATGCCAGAGAAATAATCTGATGCCCCAGGCAGATACCAAAAATCGGATAATTTCCCCGAAGTCTCCGAACCAGTTCAATAACCGGCCAGACATCTGCAGGGTCTCCCGGACCATTAGATAAAAAAATTCCGTCCGGTTTCATTTTTTCTATTTCTTCCATTGACGTATTCCATGGAAATACCGTCACATTACAGCCTCGTCTGTTTAAACTTCTCACAATGTTCTGTTTCATTCCGCAATCAATGGCTGCCACCTGATATTTTCCATTTGGAACTGTATACTGCTGTATCTGTTTCCTGCTGACGACTGCTACCGCATCCTTTGGAAGCTTACAGGCTGCCAGTCTGCAGAGTCCTTCCTGCAGGGATGTTCCGGCATCTGTGATCAGAGCTTTTCTGCTTCCCAGATCTCGGATAGAACGAACAAGCTTTCTTGTATCTACTCCATAAATGCCGGGAATCTGATATTTTTCCATAGTTTCAGATAAAGTATATTTACTGCGGAAGTTCGATGGGTGATCGTTATAATCTCTTACAACCAGTCCTCCTATGGTTGGTGTTTCTGTTTCAAAATCATCTTCTGCAATTCCATAGTTGCCGATAAGCGGATAGGCCATCACAACGGTCTGATAGGTGTAAGAGGGATCGGATATAATTTCCTGATATCCAACCGGAGAGGTATTAAATACAATTTCCGTAATCTTCTCCTTTCCGGAACCGAATCCATATCCATAGTATTCGCTGCCGTCTTCCAGAATCAGTTTTCTGTCAAATTTTTTCATAATCTCTGCTCCTCGTTATTTAGATTTTATGAGATAATTTTCTTTCAAACCGGTCTTTTCTCAGGTCTGTGGGAATCCTCGTCGGATATTCTCCATGAAAACAGGCGCCGCAATACTCCTCACTGCCGGTCAGCTGACCCAGATTCTCTACGTCCAGATAACCCAGAGAATCCACACCAATAAGTTTTGCAATCTCTTCCGGGCTGTGATGGCAGGCTATGAGATTTTCTTCTGAGTCAATATCTGTGCCATAATAGCAGGGATGTAAGAAAGGCGGAGCCGATATTCTCATATGTATTTCCCTAGCCCCCGACTCCCGCAAAAGCTTCACGATCTGCCTGCTGGTAGTGCCTCTTACAATTGAATCATCAACCAGTACAACTTTTTTCCCTTCAATTACGCTTTGTACAGGAGAAAGCTTTATCCTGACCTTGTCCAGACGTTCGCTTTGTCCAGGAGAAATAAAGGTTCTTCCAATATACTTGTTTTTTATCAGCCCGATACCATAGGAAATACCTGATTTCTCCGAATAACCAAGAGCAGCGTCCAGCCCGCTGTCCGGAACTCCGATCACAACATCTGCCTCCACAGGGTAATGTTCTGCCAGAATCTTTCCTGCCTGTACCCGTGACTCGTGAACAGATACACCATCAATCACAGAATCTGGTCTTGCAAAATAAATATACTCAAAGATACAGGTTTTCTTTTTTTGTTTTCCACAGTGCTCCCTTCTGGATTCCACGCAATTATCATGAAATACCAGAATCTCACCCGGCATCAGATCCCTGATATACTCTGCTCCAACTGCTGCCAGTGCACAGCTTTCTGATGCTGCCACATAAGCTCCATCCGGCCTTCTTCCATAACAGAGCGGTCTGAACCCATACGGATCTCTCGCAGCAATCATTTTGGCAGAGGACATCAGAACCAGAGAATAGGCACCCTCCAAAAGGTTCATTGTATTGCTTACCGCTTCTTCTATACTGGGTGTCATCAGTCTCTCTCTGGTGATCACGTACGCTATGGTTTCCGTATCGCTTGTGGTATGAAAGATTGCTCCTGACAGTTCAAGCTTATCACGCAGTTCCAGGGCATTTGTCAGATTTCCATTATGTGCCAGAGCCATCTTGCCCTTCTGGTGATTCACTTCGACAGGCTGACAGTTATTCCGCGTTGTCCCTCCGGTTGTTCCGTATCTTACGTGCCCCACCGCCATATTTCCTTCCGGCAGAAGCGACAGGGAATCTTTTGAAAACACATCACTGACAAGCCCCAGGTCCTTGCAGGAAGAAAACATACCGTCGTCATTGACAACAATTCCGCAGCTTTCCTGTCCTCTGTGCTGCAGGGCATACAGTCCGTAATAGGTAATTCCTGCCACATTTTCCTTTCTGGTACTCATTATTCCAAATACACCGCATTCTTCATGAATAGCCATAACCATTTTTTCTCCTGTTAATTATTCTGCGTGTTTTCTGATATATTTAACGCCGCCGAGATAAATCCCTTAAACAACGGATGCGCCTGATTTGGACGGCTTTTAAACTCCGGATGGAACTGTACTCCTACAAAAAACGGATGTTCCTTCAGTTCGATTGTTTCTACCAGTCTGTTATCCGGGGAGGTTCCGCTGATCACAAGTCCTGCTTCTGTCAGTGCCTCACGATATTGATTATTAAACTCATAGCGATGACGATGACGCTCATGGATCAGACTGCTTCCATAGCAGACTTCCATTTTTGTTCCGGTCTTGATGCTGCATGGATAGCTTCCCAGACGGAGAGTTCCTCCTTTGTCTATTTCATCACTCTGTCCCGGCATAAAATCAATCACCTTATGTTCGCATTGCTCATCAAATTCTCCCGAATGAGCATCTTTAAGCCCCAGGACATTTCTTGCATACTCAATGACTGCAATCTGCATTCCCAGACAGATGCCCAAATAAGGAATTTTGTTTTCACGGGCATATTTTGCTGCAAGGATCATCCCCTCTATGCCACGGTTTCCAAAGCCTCCGGGAACAATAATACCATCTAAATCTTCTAATACAGTATCTATATTTTCTTTTGTAATTCCTTCCGAATCGATCCAGTGGATTTTTACAAAAGCATTTATCTCATACCCTGCATGACTCATAGCTTCTGCCACAGACAGATATGCGTCATGAAGCTTAACATACTTTCCTACCAGACCGATATGTACTTCCTGGGAACGATTTCGGATGCGCTCCACCATTTGTTCCCACTCTTCCAGATCCGGAGCCGGTGCGTCAATATGAAGTTCTCTGCACACCACGTCAGAAAATCCGGATCGCTCCAGCATCAGGGGAGCCTCATACAGATTCGGCAAAGTTCTGTTTTCAATCACACAGTCCGGTTTCACATTACAAAAAAGCGCTATCTTCTGAAAGATTGATTTCTCCAGAGGTTTATCGGATCTCAAAACAATAATATCCGGATTAATCCCCATTCCCCTCAGTTCCTTGACGGAATGCTGTGTAGGCTTTGACTTGTGTTCCTCAGAACCGCTCAGATAAGGTACTAATGTCACATGGATAAATAAGCTGTTTTCTCTCCCGACTTCAAGGGAAATCTGACGCACTGCTTCCAGAAACGGCTGGGATTCAATATCTCCTATGGTTCCTCCAATCTCCGTGATGACTATGTCTGCATCGGTCTTTTTTCCCACACGATAAACAAAATCCTTGATCTCATTTGTAATATGCGGAATAACCTGAACCGTAGAACCCAGGTATTCTCCCCTTCGTTCTTTGTTTAACACATTCCAGTAAACCTTTCCTGTAGTCAGATTGGAATACTGGTTCAGATCCTCGTCAATAAATCTCTCATAATGTCCCAGATCCAGATCTGTTTCTGCCCCGTCCTCCGTTACATATACTTCCCCATGCTGATAGGGACTCATCGTCCCCGGATCTACATTAATATAGGGATCCAGCTTCTGTGCTGCCACCTTCAGACCTCTTGCTTTTAAAAGCCTTCCAAGTGAAGCTGCTGTAATCCCTTTACCAAGACCAGAGACCACTCCTCCGGTCACGAAAATATATTTTGCCGCCATTTTTTCACTTCCTTACCTGCATTTTCTGCATCTTTTTTGTCATTTAAACACGCAAAAAAGGCAAAAGCACCCTTAAGTTTTATTCAAACTTAAAGACGCCTTTGCCTTTGTTCACGCTATTTTACCTCGAATCATTCCTCCTGTCAATCTGTTTTATATTAAAATCTCATTTTATTTTCCACTGTCACCATAGTTTGAAAGTACTCTTGCCGAAGGATCATTTACGTCACAGCCTTCCCATTCTCTGTTCGGCATCCAGAAGCCTGAGATCATTTCTGCCTGACCCGGATAGTATTTCTCAAAAATCTCCCTGTACAACAGAGATTCTTTTGTAAATGGTCTGGCATATATATATCCCTGACTTTTCTCCTTTAGTTCTGCATCGGTGTATCTGCCTTCTGCATATTCTTTCAGATAATCCACCATAGAATGTCCTACTGCATCTGAAAAAGCCGCCTTTTCTCTCCACAGGATCTCATCCGGCAGATAGCCGCCATGTTCAAATGCATGACGCAGCAGGTATTTGCCTTTTCCGTAAGTATTGAGCTTCATTTCAGGATCTATGGACATTACATATTTTACAAAATCCAGATCACCAAAAGGAACTCTTGCCTCCAAAGAATTTACAGAAATGCAGCGATCCGCGCGAAGTACGTCATACATATGAATCTCATGAATCCGTTTCTGTGATTCCTTCTGGAAGGCTTCTGCATCCGGGGCAAAGTCTGTATACTTATAACCAAACAGCTCATCGGATATTTCTCCAGTCAGAAGGACGCGGATATCTGTCTGCTCATGAATCGCCTTACACACCAGATACATACCCATGGATGCACGAATCGTAGTAATATCATAAGTTCCCAGAATCTGAATGACCGTTTCCAGTGAAGACAGTACATCCTGCGGTGTCATATAAATCTCTGTATGATCGCTTCCGATATAATCTGCTGCCTGCTTCGCATATTTTAAATCAATGGCATCTTCGCTCATTCCAATTGCAAAGGTTCTGATCGGTTCTCCGGTCTTTTTTGCTGCAATGGCACATACCAGAGAGGAATCCAGCCCGCCGGAAAGCAGGAATCCCACTCTGGCATCTGCCACAAGACGTTTTTCCACACCGGCGACCAATTTGTCGTGGATTTTCCTGCAGACGGTTTCCAGGTCATCACCACAGACTTCATTTACCTTTGTAATGTCACAATAGCAGATAAAACGGCCGCCTTTATAATAATAACCCGGAGGGAACGGCATAATCTTATCTGTGATTCCGGTCAGGTTTTTTGCTTCGCTGGCAAAGATCACAGCGCCGTTTCTGTCATATCCATAATAGAGAGGGCGGATTCCAATGGGATCCCTTGCAGCAATAAACTCCCTGTTTTCCCCGTCATAAATAATACAGGCAAACTCTGCATCCAACATAGAAAACATATCCGTACCGTATTCCTGGTATAACGGCAAAAGTATTTCACAGTCTGATTCGCTTTTAAATGTATATTTTGCTGACAGCTCTTCCTTCAGCTTCTTGAACCCGTAAATTTCTCCATTACAGACCACATAGCTGTTTTTGTACTGAAAGGGCTGCATCCCCGACGGAGTCAGTCCCATAATCGCCAGTCTGTGAAATCCAAGGATTCCTCCTTCTGTTTTAACTACCCGACTGTCATCCGGCCCTCTTGATACAGTTTTTTGAAAGCCTTCCAAAAAGACGTCAAGAGAGGCGCTCTGACTGCAATATCCCATAATAGAACACATTTGAATATACCTCCATAGTTTTAGTAAAAATATGCTATTCTATATCCTGCAGCGCATCAAAACCTTCTTCTCCGGTTCTTACCTTTACAACATTTTCCACATCATATACAAAAATCTTTCCATCTCCGATATGTCCTGTATAAAGAACTTTTTTCGCCGTATCAATAACTTTACGAACCGGAACAGCACTGACTACAATCTCCACCTGCACTTTTGGAAGCAGATTCGCTTCTACCTGTATACCTCGATAATACTCTGTTCTGCCTTTCTGTATACCACAGCCCAGAACATGAGATACCGTCATTCCGGTAATGCCAATACTCATCATAGCATTCTTCAGTGCCTCGAATCTGGATTCTTTACATACAATCTCTACTTTTGTAAATTTTGGTGTACCTTCCTCAAAGGAAAGAATCTTTTTAACCGGAATCGCCTCTGCAACAGGAGTCTCACCTGCAACCGTAACCGGTGCCGTTCCTTCATCCTCTGTAGCTGTGTCAGGAAGCATTGCAAAGCCACCATATGCTGTCAGTAATCCATGCTCGGATACATCAAGTCCTGCAATCTCATCCTCCG
The DNA here is from genome assembly GCA_900553515.1 of uncultured Blautia sp. Lineage (GTDB taxonomy): Bacteria > Bacillota > Clostridia > Lachnospirales > Lachnospiraceae > Blautia_A. Next base: position 31,439 of record USDN01000019.1, read on the forward strand.
CATCTGCACGAAGACCAATTGTATACTTGATAGTCAGAAATACCAGAGTGATAATAACTGTCACATAAGCTGCTACGGAAAGAACGCCGATCACCTGAATCCCAAGAAAATGTACGCCACCTCCATAGAAAAGCCCTTTCTCTGTTGTTATACCTGTTGCAAATAAACCTGTCAGGACAGTTCCTGTAGCACCGCAGACGCAGTGAACGGATACTGCTCCTACCGGATCGTCAATTTTTGCTTTTTTATCAAAAAATTCAACTGCAAGAACAACCAGAATACCGCAGACAATACCAATCACAGCTGCTCCTGCAGGGCTTACTGCATCACATCCGGCGGTGATACCAACGAGTCCCGCCAAAGCCGCATTATATGTCATGGAAACGTCTGGTTTTTTATAGCGGATCCATGTAAATATCAAAGTAATACAGCAGGCCACTGCTGCTGCCATATTTGTATTGAAAAATACTCTCCCGGCGGTTTCCATCAAAGCATCGCTGTCCATGCCTACCGTAGATGCACCATTAAACCCAAACCAGCAAAACCAGAGGATAAAAACACCAAGCGCAGCAAACGTAAGATTGTGTCCCAGGATTGCCCGGGGCTTTCCGTCCTTATCATATTTTCCAATACGGGGGCCTAAAATCTTCGCTCCGATCATTGCACAGATCCCACCCACCATATGTACTGCTGTAGAACCTGCAAAATCATGAAATCCCAGCTGCGAAAGCCATCCGCCTCCCCAGATCCAGTGTCCTGAAATCGGATAGATAAAAAGAGAAATAGCTGCTGAATAAACACAGTATGCACTGAATTTTGTTCGTTCAGCCATAGCTCCGGATACAATTGTTGCCGATGTTGCACAGAAAACTGTCTGAAAAATCGCAAATACCCACAACGGCACCCCCGATGGCAGGATGTGGCTGTAATCTCCACGGATCATCGGATCAAAGGTTCCAATCACAGAAGATCCACTTCCAAACATCAGCCCGAAGCCTGCCAGCCAGAAAATCGGTGTGCCAATACAAAAATCCATCAGATTCTTCATTAAAATATTTCCTGTATTTTTTGCTCTGGTGAATCCTGCTTCGCACATGGAAAATCCCGCCTGCATAAAGAACACCAATGCTGCTCCGATCAATACCCAGATTGTATTAACTGCACTGTAAGTCATAAACATACCTTCTTTCTTTATTTTAGAGTGGATTATTTTACACCGAATAAGAGATCACTGTAGGTCGGGAATGGCCAGTATTTCTTTGCTGTTATTGTTTCCGCCTCATCGCAGGCAACCCGCAGTTCGCTCATTCTGCCTAATATCTCGTCACGGATCATATAAGACTCTGCTTCAATGTCACTGGCATCCTGTAATTTCATAACTGCCGTTTTCAGCTCATCTGCCCTGACTGCGATCTGATCCTCCAGTCTTGCAAGCTTCTTTAATAATCCTGTTTCATAGCTGCAGGAAATAGTTACGTCCACCGTCTTCTTTGCTGCCGCTGTATTGGCAAGCTCAAGAGCATATGCGCTTATCGCCGGAGCAATCTCTGTCTTTGCCATATCGATCATGGTGTTTGCCTCTATCAAAACTGTCTTACAATAGTTGTCCAGCATGATCTCGCACCGGGATTTCAGTTCTGCTTCTGAAAATACCTTATGTGAAGTCAGCATCCGTACATTTTTTTCATCCAGAAGATGGGGCATGCAGTCCGGTGTGGTACGGTAATTGAGCAGCCCTCTCTTTTCTGTTGCTTCTTTAATCCAGGTATCGTCATAGCCATTCCCGTTAAAAATAATATGCTTATGATCCCTTATGGTCTTTCTGATCATTTCATGCAGAGTGTCCTCAAAATTTTCTGCCTTTTCCAGTCTGTCTGCATAAATCTTCAGGCTTTCTGCAACCGCACTGTTCAGCATGATGTTTGCGCAGGCAATGCTGTTGGAGGAGCCAAGCATACGGAACTCGAATTTATTTCCGGTAAATGCAAACGGAGATGTACGGTTACGGTCTGTGGTGTCACGGTTGAACTTCGGAAGTACATTCACACCAAGCTTCATCTGTGTTTTTTCCGCACCTGCATATGGAGTATCTGTTTCAATGGCTTCCAGAACACCGTTCAGTTCATCTCCCAGAAATACAGATACTACTGCCGGCGGAGCTTCATTGGCACCAAGTCTGTGATCGTTTCCTGCAGTTGCCACAGAAAGACGAAGCAAATCCTGATAATCATCCACAGCCTTGAGTACTGCGCACAAAAATAACAAAAACTGCGCATTTTCATATGGAGTCTCGCCCGGTGACAGAAGATTTACGCCTTTATCAGTTGCAAGAGACCAGTTATTGTGCTTTCCACTTCCGTTTACACCAGCAAAGGGCTTTTCGTGGAGCAGACATACAAGACCGTTTTTTGCCGCCACCTTCTGCATGATCTCCATGGTCAGCTGGTTGTGATCGGTGGCAATATTGGTTGTGGTATAAACAGGAGCCAGTTCATGCTGGGCCGGAGCTACTTCATTATGCTCTGTCTTAGCCAGAATCCCCAGTTTCCAGAGTTCTTCATTCAACTCTTCCATATAGGCGGAAACTCTGGGCTTGATCACTCCAAAATAATGGTCGTCCATTTCCTGTCCCTTAGGCGGTTTTGCACCAAAAAGGGTACGTCCTGTAAAACGAAGATCCTTTCTCTGCTCATACATTTCCTTTGTAATAAGAAAATATTCCTGTTCCGGTCCTACTGAGGTACGGACGCATTTCACATCTTCATTTCCAAAAAGATGGAGGATACGAAGAGCCTGCTTATTCAGAGCTTCCATAGATCGAAGCAGCGGCGTTTTCTTATCCAGAGCCTCTCCGCCATAGGAGCAGAACGCAGTAGGGATGCAAAGTGTTTTTCCTTTGATAAACGCATAAGAGGTAGGATCCCATGCTGTGTACCCTCTCGCCTCAAATGTAGCTCTTAATCCGCCTGACGGAAAAGAGGATGCATCCGGTTCGCCTTTGATCAGCTCCTTTCCAGAAAATTCCATAATCACACCGCCGTCCGGGGATGGAGAAATAAAGCTGTCATGTTTTTCTGCGGTTACACCGGTAAGGGGTTGAAACCAATGGGTATAATGTGTGGCTCCGTTTTCTATTGCCCAGTCCTTCATCGCCGCAGCAACTGCATTGGCTACGCTGATATCCAGCTTTGCCCCTTCATCAATGGTTTTCCTCAAAGAGTCATAAACCTTGGCTGATAAATTAGCTTTCATTACTCTGTCATCGAAAACTCTGCTTCCAAAAAATTCTGATACTTTTTTCATAATGTCACTCCTCTCAATTTGAAAAGGCAAGAGTATCTTTCATGATACTTTTCCCCGTACATGAAAGACGCCCTTGCCTTTTAGATCCAATTGTCCTGTTAAATTCTGTAAATGTAAAAAGCGCCTCTGAGATCCTCTTCTCAAAGACGCCTTTGCCTTTACGTGTTGGATAATACACCTGAAAAAATCATCTGTCAATCCCCTTTTTCTCATTTTTAAAAATTTTAATTTTTTCATTTCATCTATTGACATCTATGTAGATTCGTGTTATCATCAACAGCAATTTAATACAATAAACCGTTGAAGCGGAGATAACGGCAATGATGCCTTTACAGAGAGCCTGTGCAGCTGAGAGTCAGGTGAGAAACAAGTTGTCAAATGGACCGCTGAGGGTGCAGTCAAAGGTGTACTGCTCTTTTACACCAAGTATTCTGCAACGTTCAGGCATACGTCAGTTGCCAGGGATATGATGGTATCCTGCTAAGCGCACAGGGATCTTCCTGTGAATCAAGGTGGCACCGCGGATAGTTCCGTACTCTTTCTATTTGGTACGCGATTCGTCCTTGACAGATAGCTTTATTCTGTCAGGGACTTTCTTATTTTTTAACTTCCTGACTTAGAATAAAAATAAAAGGAGTTTTCCTACAGTACAACAGGAGGTAAAATTATGTTATCAACCAAAAAAATCCCCTACAAAATTTATCTAAATGAATCGGAGCTGCCAACAGCATGGTATAATCTGCGTGCCGATATGAAGATAAAACCGGCGCCGCTGCTAAATCCAGGCACCCATCAGCCCATGAAAGCCGAAGAACTGGAAGGAGTGTTCTGTAAAGAGCTGATTTCACAGGAACTGGACAATGATACAGCATATTTTGAAATTCCGGAAGAAATCCGTAATTTCTATAAGATGTACCGCCCATCTCCCCTGGTACGCGCCTACTGCCTGGAAGAAAAACTGGACACCCCTGCAAAAATCTATTACAAATTTGAAGGAAATAACACCAGCGGCAGTCATAAGCTGAACTCCGCCATTGCGCAGGCCTATTATGCCAAAAAACAGGGACTGAAGGGTGTTACCACGGAAACCGGAGCCGGACAGTGGGGAACCGCCCTTTCCATGGCCTGCTCCTACTTCGGTCTCGACTGTAAGGTATATATGGTAAAATGCTCTTACGAACAGAAGCCCTTCCGCCGTGAAGTTATGCGCACTTACGGTGCGTCTGTTACTCCGTCTCCTTCCATAGAAACCGAGGTGGGGCGTAAAATACTTGCGGAACATCCGGAAACCAGCGGAAGTCTTGGATGTGCGATCTCAGAAGCGGTAGAAAAAGCCATAACTAACGACGGATATCGCTATGTGCTTGGCAGTGTCCTTAATCAGGTACTTCTTCATCAGTCTGTAATTGGTTTGGAAACAAAGGCTGCTCTCGATAAATATCAGATTAAACCTGATATCATCATCGGATGTGCCGGCGGAGGTTCCAATCTGGGCGGTCTTATCGCACCGTTTATGGGGCAGAAACTCCGTGGAGAAGCAGACTACCGCATCATTGCCGTTGAACCGGCATCCTGCCCCAGCTTCACCAGAGGTGTCTATGCTTATGATTTCTGCGATACCGGAATGGTTTGTCCTCTTGCCAAAATGTACACGCTCGGAAGCGGCTTTATCCCTTCTGCCAATCATGCCGGCGGTCTGCGCTATCACGGCATGAGTTCTACTCTGTCAGAGCTTTACCACCAGGGACTTATTGAAGCGGTCAGCGTAAAACAGACCGAAGTGTTTGAAGCAGCCGAATATTTCGCAAGGGCAGAAGGAATCCTTCCGGCTCCGGAAAGCTCCCATGCCATCCGCATTGCCATTGATGAAGCAATGAAGTGCAGAAAAACCGGTGAAGAAAAAACTATCGTTTTCGGACTTACCGGCACCGGTTACTTTGACATGGTGGCTTATGAGAAATTCCACAACAGAGAAATGGACGATTATATTCCTTCGGATGAAGAACTGGCAGAATATCGTAATAAGCTTCCCAAAATTCTTAACGCTTGACAAAATCTGTCATCCGTTGTATAACTATTAATCATGAGCAAAGGCGTTCATTTACAGAGCAGATTTTCTGTCCTGTAATGAACGTTTTTGCTTTTTTTATTTAGCCGAAAGGAAGGACAGATAATATGAAAATTGAAGGTCAGGTGAGAATCCCTTCCGGATGTGCGATCTCAGCAGTGATTTCCAGGGAAGGAAACAGAATGTCCGGTGAGATGATTACAAACTCCATGAAACCCATGCATGACCGTTCCAACGGATTAGGCGGAGGCTTTGCAGGTTATGGTATTTATCCGGAATATAAAGAATTTTACGCATTGCATATGTTCTTTGATACCCGTGATACAAGAAAAGAATGTGAGGCATTCTTAAAGGAACGGTTTGAGATCATCCAGTCAGAGATCATCCCAACCCGTAAAATTCCTGCCATCAAAGACGAGCCTATTATATGGAGATACTTTGTTGCTCCATTAAAGTCCGTTCTGATATCTTTGCAGCTGGATGAGAAAGAATTTGTTGCAAGAACAGTTATGAAGATCAACGAAAACATGTCCGGGGCTTATGTTTTTTCCAGCGGTAAGAATATGGGAACCTTCAAGGCTGTAGGCTTTCCGGAAGATGTAGGCATATTTTATAAGCTGGAAAAATATGAAGGCTATTCCTGGACAGCTCACGGACGTTATCCCACAAACACTCCCGGATGGTGGGGCGGAGCACATCCCTTTACCCTGCTGGACTATTCCGTTGTTCATAACGGTGAAATTTCCTCATATGATGCAAACCGCCGTTTTATCGAAATGTTTGGCTACAAATGTACGCTTCAGACCGATACAGAGGTTATTACCTATATTATGGACTATCTTCTCCGGATACAGGGGCTTACTCTTGGTGAAGCGGCAAGCGTTATAGCAGCGCCCTTCTGGAGTACCATTGCCGCAAAAACAGATCTGGAAGACCAGAAAAAACACACCTGCCTGCGGACTATGTTCCCAAGCCTGCTGATCACCGACCCCTTTTCTATTGTTCTGGGCTTTGACGGCGGACTGATGGCTCTGAACGACCGGCTAAAGCTGCGTTCTATGGTTGTTGGAGAAAAAAATGACAGAATCTTTATTTCCAGCGAAGAAGCAGCCATCCGTACAATGGAGCCCAATGCAGAAAACATATGGTCTCCTGCCGGCGGAGAACCGGTTATTGTAAAAGTAAAGGAAGGTGCCTTTTGATGAGCGTAGAATTTATCTATCCGGAATTTGAAGTAATCCGAAATGAAAAGAGATGTATTGCCTGTCGAATCTGTGAACGGCAATGCTCCAACGAAGTACACGGCTACGATGAAAAAAATAAACTTATGACACAGGATGAATCAAAATGTGTCAACTGTCAGAGATGTGTTTCTTTTTGTCCCACCAAAGCATTAAAAATCGTAAAAACCGACTGTACTCTGCGTGAAAATGCCAACTGGCCAGGCGATACCATAAATGAAATCTACAAACAGGCAAACAGCGGCGGAGTACTTTTGTCCTCTATGGGAAATCCCAAATCGCTGCCTGTATACTGGGACAAGATTCTGATCAATGCATCACAGGTAACCAATCCTTCCATCGATCCTCTCCGGGAGCCTATGGAAACCAGAGTTTATCTGGGCCAAAAGCCTCAGAAGGTAAAACGGACAGAGGATGGAAAACTGGATTTTAAACTTCCGCCACAGCTGGAGCTTTCTATGCCGATTCTCTTCTCTGCCATGAGCTATGGCTCCATCAGCTACAATGCACACAAATCTCTTGCCCTGGCAGCCACAGAACTTGGTATTTTTTATAACACCGGTGAAGGCGGTCTTCACGAAGATTTTTACTGCTATGGTGAAAATACGATTGTGCAGGTAGCCTCCGGACGTTTCGGCGTTTATGAGGATTACCTGGAGGCAGGAGCTGCAATAGAAATCAAGATGGGACAGGGTGCCAAGCCGGGAATCGGCGGTCACCTTCCCGGCGCGAAGATCGTAGGCGACGTATCCCGTACCCGTATGATTCCAGAAGGCTCTGATGCCATCTCTCCCGCCCCTCACCATGATATTTATTCCATCGAAGATCTTCGGCAGCTTGTATTCTCTCTGAAAGAAGCTACAGAATATAAAAAGCCGATCATCGTCAAGGTGGCCGCCGTCCATAATATCGCCGCCATTGCAAGCGGTATTGCCCGAAGCGGAGCCGACATCATCGCTATCGACGGTTTCCGTGGCGGTACCGGAGCTGCTCCTACCAGAATCCGTGACAATGTGGGAATCCCCATCGAGCTGGCTCTTGCCGCTGTAGATCAGAGACTTCGTGACGAGGGTATCCGCAATCATGTATCACTGATAGTTGGCGGAAGTATCCGAAGCGCTGCTGATGTAGTAAAGGCTGTTGCCCTGGGTGCAGATGCCTGCTATGTAGCAACCGCCGCCCTTCTTGCCCTTGGCTGCCATCTCTGCCGTACCTGCCAGAGCGGTAAATGTAACTGGGGAATTGCAACTCAGCGTCCTGAGCTTGTAAAAAGACTTGACCCTGAAACCGGTAAACAGCGGCTGGTTAATCTTATGACCGCATGGAAGCACGAGATCAAAGAACTTATGGGCGGCATGGGCATCAATTCCATCGAGGCCTTGCGGGGAAACCGCCTTATGCTGCGCGGCATCGGATTGACGGAAAAAGAGCTTGACATACTCGGTATTCTTCATGCCGGAGAATAATATAACCATTTTTTTGGGAGGTATGGTATAATATGAACATCATCAACGCTGCAAATTTAGATTACAGGGCTGTAAATGAGGTGCTGCGCAAAGCAGACCGTGACTGTATCATTGAAGGCTGCTGTGGTCAGAGGTTTATCGCTGCCGGTATGTCCGACAAAAATCTTACTATCAATGGTATTCCCGGAAATGCCCTGGGCGCATATTTAAATAATGCCAGTATCACCGTAAATGCCAATGCCCAGGATGCTGTAGGCGATACCATGAACGAAGGAAAGATCCTGATACACGGCAATATCGGTGACGCTGCCGGTTATGCCATGCGCGGCGGCAAAATTTATGTAAAGGGCAATGCAGGATACCGCGCCGGAATCCATATGAAGGCTTACAGAGAAAAGATTCCTGTCATGATCCTCGGCGGATGTGCCGGAAGCTTCCTTGGCGAATACCAGGCCGGCGGCATCATTATCGTTCTTGGACTTCATAAAGACAGCCGGCGGATCGTAGGAAATTTCCCCTGTACCGGAATGCACGGCGGCAAAATGTTCCTTCGCGGCAACTGTCAGGATATTCGTTTTCCCCAACAGGTAACAGCAAAATATGCATCCCCGCAGGATCTGCAGGAAATCAGGGCATATCTGTCCGAATATTGTGCAGATTTCGGATATTCCCTGGAGGAAATTTTATCTGCTCCTTTTACCGTCATCACACCGGACAGCAAAAACCCTTACAAACAAATGTATGTAGCAAATTAAAAAAGAAAGCAGGTAGGCTTATGAAATATTCAAAGGAAGAGGTAATGCAGTATGTACAGGAAGAAGATGTGAAATTTATCCGTCTGGCTTTTTGCGACGTATTTGGCAGGCAGAAAAATATATCCATTATGCCTCAGGAGCTCCCACGTGCTTTTGAATACGGTATTGCCATTGATGCATCCGCCATTGCAGGCTTTGGAGACGAAGACCGTTCCGATCTTTTTCTGCACCCGGAACCGGATACCCTGATGCCACTGCCCTGGAGACCAGAACATGGATGTGTGGTCAGAATGTTCTGCAGCATTACCTACCCGGATGGAAAAATCTTTGAATGCGACACACGTTCCATCTTAAAAACAGCAGTTCAGAAAGCAGAAAAGGCAGGATACCACTTCTTCTTTGGTGCAGAGCAGGAATTCTATCTGTTTCAGCTGGATGACAGTGGAAGCCCTACAAAAATCCCTTACGACCAGGCTTCTTATATGGATATTGCACCTGAAGACAGAGGAGAAAATATACGTCGTGAGATCTGTCTGACACTGGAACAGATGGGAATCCAGCCCGAGAGCTCACATCACGAGGAGGGACCGGGACAGAATGAGATCGACTTCCGTTACTCTGATCCTCTGACTGCCGCGGACAATGCCATGACCTTTCAGACAGTAGTAAAAACCATTGCAAGACAGAATGGTATTTTTGCCGACTTTTCTCCCAAACCCTTAGAAGGCATGCCGGGAAATGGTTTCCATATAAATATGTCTGTCAGATCCTCTGACCACAAAGATCATATGGCTTATCTGATCGCAGGTATTCTGGATAAAATCTCAGAAATGACCGTATTTTTAAATCCAACCGAAAATTCTTATAAAAGATTCGGAAGCAATAAAGCTCCGAAATATATTTCCTGGTCCAGGGAAAACCGATCACAGCTTGTCAGAGTTCCTTCCGCCGTTGACAAATATCGGCGTGTGGAGCTCCGTTCCCCGGATCCATCTGCAAATACCTATCTGGCATTTGCCCTGATGATCTATGCCGTTCTTGACGGAATCCAGAATCAGACAAAGCCTCCGGCTTCTGCAGACATCAACCTGTATAAGGCTGATGCCGATACCCTTGCAGACTTCCAGAAGCTTCCGGAGGATTTCAGATCTGCCTGTACAGCTGCCATCAGCAGCGATTTTATCAGAGATCATATACCAGATGCAATTTTAAATATCTACTGTGCCCAGTTATTTAAATAAACAAAAGGGAGGAGGAAACAGCATGGGGTTAAAAGAACGTACCTACAGTATGCTCATTGTGTCTTCAACAACCGGTTTCAACTCCGCCTTTACAGACCTGTTGCCGGAATTGCGATATTATCCAGTCCATACTGTCTCCAGTGTCAGTGCTGCCCGGCGTGCGTTAACGGAAAAAGCCTTTGATTTTGTTATCATAAACGCCCCTCTTACGGATGATACCGGAATTCGTTTTGCAATTGACATCTCTGTGTCCAGACAGACCGCTGTCCTGCTTCTGGTTAAAAATGATATTCATTCGGAAATCCATAACAAGGTCTCTGAATATGGTGTATTCACACTCCCAAAGCCAGTCTCAAAGCCGGTTCTGCTCCATGCCCTCAGATGGATGGAAAGCGCAAGAGAGCGTTTAAAACTGTTTGAAAAAAAATCTGTATCCCTGGAAGATAAGATGGCTGAAATCCGTCTGACCAACAGAGCTAAATGGATTTTGATCAGCGAGCTCTCCATGAACGAACCGGAAGCCCACCGTTACATAGAAAAACAGGCAATGGACCGCTGTATTTCCAAGCGATCCATTGCCGAGGAAATTATCAGAACCTATACCTGAAATTCCTGTATCCTTCTGCGGAGTTCTCTGTCTCTGTCCTCAAAAAGCAGTTCCTTATTATATCTTATATAACGCTCACACTCATATGTTTCCAGAAATCTCACACAGGAAAAATCCGTATTGATACCGGATACAAACATCACCATTTCCTGACTGTTGTAAAAAGCTGCTTCCATAAAATCAAAGGCATATTCCATGGTATGTTCCGCTGTTTCGCAGTCCTGTTCCCAGGCAGCTCTGTCTTTCTCAAAGGCAGCTCTGACCACCTCAAATTTGCCCTCTTCCGGGATCTGAGTTTCTCTTTTCAGAAGCTTTTCATAAGCCCGCAGAAGCCCTGCTGCCCTTCGCACAGAAAGCTCCTCTTTCCGCTCCAGAAGTCCCTGCTCTTTTTTCTTTTCCATGGTATTAAGAAGCTCGTCTGTATAGTCCCCCAGACGGAAAAGCAAGGGTTCTTCTGTCTGGTCCTGCCTCAGCCTTTTCAGAACTGTAAACACTTTTTCCAGAACCAGTTCACCCTGAACCGCCTCTCTGATCTTCTGGCGCATACCGGAAAAGATCAGGTTTACCACGCTTAATTTCTCATCAAATGGCGCATGAGAAACTTTTTTCACCATTGCCTCTGAGCTTTTTCCTTCCAGGAGCTCTGCAATATGATAATCCTGCTGATATTTCCGGTAAAGCTCATAATAATCTGCAAATTCACCGGCAATCCTGTCATGCTGGATGTACTGGATCACCAGATCCCTGTTGATCTCTTTTCCGATTTTTTCGCATACTTCCATCATTCTGGACAAATCCTCCCAGCCTCTGGGCGTTGCAAACTGCTTCCCGTCAATGGTCGTCTCCATCTGATAAAAGCAGGAATTGCGAAGCTCCAGATAGGAGAGGATTGCCGGATGGAAATTCTCCTGACAGGCATATTTCCGCCATGCCTGATAATCTGGTTCCGCCTGGATCTTTTTCACACGGTCAAGAGTAACCACATCGAATTCCCGTACCGATTTATTATATTCCGGCGGATTTCCTGCCGCAACGATCACCCATCCCTCCGGGATCCTGTGATTTCCAAAGGTTTTATTCTGCAGGAACTGCAGCATTGCCGGGGCAAGTGTTTCCGATACGCAGTTGATCTCGTCGATAAAAAGGATTCCTTCGCTGAGACCGGTTTCCTCCATACAGTCATAAATACTTGCCACAATCTCACTCATGGTATATTCTGTGGCAGAATATGATCTGCCCCCGTATTCTTTTTTTGAAATAAAAGGAAGACCGATGGCGCTCTGCCTGGTGTGGTGTGTTATTGTATAGGATACCAGCGCCACCCCACATTCGCGGGCTGCCTGCTCCATAATCTGTGTTTTTCCGATCCCCGGAGCCCCAAGGATCAAAACCGGTCTCTGTCTCACTGTAGGTATCGCATATTCTCCATATTCATCTTTTAAAAGGTATGCCCGGACAGTATCCACAACCTCCTGTTTTGCCTGTCTGATATTCATGATTTTTCTCCCGTTTCTTTTCTGTTCATTTAATTCAAAAACGCTCTGAAATTCCTGTGAGATCCTCTTCTCCAAGGATCAGTTTCATGGCCCAGGGAGGTACGTCCACATCCCTGTAATCCTCTTTCATAAAAACAAATACCGTATCATAGGGAGGCATCCTTCCGGGAAATATCCCATAGCCGTCCGTAAAATAAAGAAGCCCCCGAAGCTTTTGAAACGCGCCTGTTTTTATCAGCTGCTCCACATACTGAAAGGCCGGACGAAAATCCGTTCCGCCAAAGCCTTTTATGGTAAAATCCTGAAGATACTGCTCCATTTCCTCCTGATTATGGATCACGACATCCTCCTGGACCCGGTCGTCACACTGAATGATATGCACCTGAATTTTTCGGAAAAAGCTTTCTGATCCGGAAAGTACACTATAGGTTTCTTCCAGAAATTTCTGTATCAGCTCCCCTTTGCAGGACATGGAAGTGTCCACTACGATCACAAAATCTTCGATCTTTCGGGTTTCTTTTGTCTCCAGCGGTTCGATCAGGGGCAGATTTCCGTAATGTTCCATTCCATAATGATAATAAATGTAATCAAAGGTATCCATATCCACCTGCATCTCTTCTTTTAATACCGAAAAACGCCGAAGAAATTCCCGGTAATCATACCTTTTTCTGTTCTGTGCCCGAAGCTGTTCCATAAGAGTTGGCGCTTCTTTGGAAGCTTCTTTTGATATCAGCTCCATTTCTGTCTGAAGCTTTTTCCTTTTATCCTCCCACTGTTTTTTCGGGCTTGTCATCCCGCTTTTTTCTTCTGCATTTTTCCAGAAATGATGATCGTCTCTGCGAAATTCCAGAATCAGTCTTTCTGTTTCTTCCTCCGGCAGCGTTTCCAGAATCCTGTAAATACGTTCTGCAGTCAGAATCCCGTATTGATCCTTCCACTTCCGGTAAATTTCTCTTCGGAAGCTTCCCGGCCGGATATAGACCGG
>USDN01000020.1 GCA_900553515.1 uncultured Blautia sp.
ATTCTGCATAAAATCTGCTTATTTTATTGCGAAAAATATTTATTCCTCACCGCTGTCTTCATTCAGAAACTGGAACGGCTCTTCATCCCTCAGAAAATGCATCAGCATATAGGCGCACATGATGGCCACCCGTTCTTCCTTCAGGATGCGCCTTACCTCATCCCGATCTGCCAGAACCACCTCAATCTCCTCGCTGTCCTCCTGGGCCGCCTTACTGATCTCACCGGAAGCATAACCGTACACAGTAGCGCAGGATTCGTCCGTAAGCCCTACGGTAGTAAAATAAGGCTTTTCAAATGCCGGATCCACATGCAGCGGAGCAAAGGTAAGACCTGTCTCTTCATACATTTCACGGACTGCCCCTTCGTGAAAATCTTCTCCCGGCTCCACCAGACCTGCGGGAAATTCGTATACATATCCGCCAAGGGTATAGCGATACTGGCGGATCAGCACCACTCTGTCTTTTTTCTCTCCGTACAGGCTGTAGATGATAACGCCGTCCGGATCGTTTTTTCCTGTTTTCAGTTTCATTTCACTGACCGCTTTCGCTCTGGATGCCACAAAGTAAGATACCGGCGTATTATGTACACTGGTTGCATCCACATGATACAGGTTGACAAAATTATTGTCTGTAAGTTTTTCTACATTATGGATCTTTCCCATAGCGTCTGTTCTCCTTTTTCCAAAATCTTCAGCATTCATGCTGCAAAACTTATATATATTTATGCAACACTTACTGAAATCATTTATCTGCAGATCTTGTTCATTTATCTTTCCAATATACTTTTATATACTCTATATTCTCTGACATTATACCGTTTAAACACCGGTTAATCCAGAAAGATATATGGCTAATTGTAAAGGTTATCTAATTTTTGATTATCCGCATACATTGTTAAAAAGCAGTCAATCTTAAGATTAACTGCTTTATGTATACTTTATTTTATGCAAAAGCAATCAGCATTGAAGCAATAAAATTGCCAGTACCATGTAATAAAATACTAGGAATGATTGAACCATTAAAAATCATCTCATTTAACCACCCCAATAATAATGCCCCAGTTCCAGTAAAAACAAATGTTAATGTGTGATACCACAAGCCTACTTCAAGACCGGCTAAAACATATAATACATTGTGCATTAATCCAAATAAAACTGCCTGCAAAATTATACCTTGTACAGTTCCAAATTTATTGCAAAATCTTTTACATAAAAAGCCCCTATATAAAACTTCTTCTGCGACGCCATTTGTTACAAAATTTTCAATGAAAGCAGGTAAAATTGCAGTAAAACCTATTCCTGCAAAAACATTTGCTGATATGGCAGAACTACTTTCTATGTATTCTAATGTTTTAGGGTCAACAAGCTGTGTAAAATCAAAATTGTAAAAGAAATAATACAAAACAGCAAAGATAAGTAAAATCCACCATTTACTTTTTAATTATGATCTATAAAAACCTATCCATTTAAAAAAGCCCGTTTCTTTTCTGTGTCTGAAAAACCACCAAATAACTGGTACTAATGAAAAAACCATTAAGTTGATAATTGCAGTCGTTATACTTGATATTGTAAGTTCTAACATGATGTCCTCCTTAAAATGGAAAATTTCGTTTAAAATTATAGCACCCTCACACAGAAAGTACAATATTTTTCCAAAGCACACAATCCATTCCAAATTTATTTCTTCATCTGTCCCTGCGGATTGCTGTGTCTATTTCTTATCACTAACTCTGATACGGTGTCTTTGTTCCATTTTATACGCATAAATCACTCCTTTCTGGGTACGGAAAAAGCAGTCAATCCTAAGACTAACTGCTCTGTAAATGTTGCAGGATATAATCATAAATCTGTATCTCTTAGTTATAGTAAGGTTGCACATATAATGCCAATTACGCCAATAGCTAAAAATAACAAGCCAACACCTGCTGTTTTTTTACGCTTTTCTAATTCTTTTGAGTTACTTTCGCTCATATTTACAATAGAGTATTTTCTTCTTCCAATTAAATACATAAGCAAACCACTTGAATTATTCCCACTCATCGTAAATACTCCCCAAAATTTAGGGTGCTTTAACCCTCTGGCTGTTGCATCTATAACGGTCATGTGATAAATCTGAAATACAACACAAAACGTTCCTACAAGTGCTACTGCTCCACAAATTACCGCTAAAACTATGTTCAGACTCATAATAAAATATCCTCCTTAAAATTTTTTGATTATCTGGTAAAGTAATGCTGATGAAGTGATAACCATAAGGCAAAATATTCCAACTAAGAAATAACGGTTATCAGGTATAAACATATTTAATGTTATCAGCAATGCTACGACAATGATATTTACAATAATCGCCCATATCATTTTTTTGTTGCTTTTTACA
This sequence comes from uncultured Blautia sp., assembly GCA_900553515.1. Taxonomy (GTDB): domain Bacteria; phylum Bacillota; class Clostridia; order Lachnospirales; family Lachnospiraceae; genus Blautia_A. The sequence continues at coordinate 2,378 of USDN01000020.1, forward strand.
ACATTTGTACTTTCTTCTAAATGTTCAATCATTTTTTCATCACCCTTTAGCAATACGTCAAGACTTATAGAATATAGATTGCTCAACTCTATTACACTAATAATGTCTGGGTAAGATTTTTCATTTTCCCAGTTTGAAATTGTCTGCCTTGATACATTGATTTTTTCTGCAACATTTTCTTGTGTCATTCCAGACTGTACTCGTGCATTTTTAAGCTTCTTACCTATTTCCATATTCCGATTGCTCCTTTCGGTGTCATTGTCATATATTAACCCTCAAATGTCTATCCAATATCTTCGACAAAGCCTTTTTTCCTTGTCAAAATTATTTTACATAGCTTAAATACGGCTCTTTTGGCTCATTATACTTTATTTACAATTTCTAAAACAGATCCAGCATATTATCCAGGTAAATCTCTTCCCTGACGTGGATATGATATTCCGGCTTTGTCATATAATAAAGCAAAAATTCCAGAATCAAAGCGCTGCCAAGTCCCCGTCCTTCTATCTTAAAATTAGAAAATCCCATTGGCAGGTAAACATTTTTTATATCGTCGATACTGATAAATCCGGGATTTTCCATTGCCTTTGAAAAACGGTAGCCATAACTGGCGTCAGGAGCCGCACAGTGATGCTCCGGGCAGTCCTCTCCCAGGTTTTTGCGGCTGACAGTCTCATAGCAGCTTTTTCTGTCCCTGCATCCGAACCAGCAGCATTCATTACATAGAAATTCCACCTTGTCTTTCTGGCTCTGTGACAGGGTTTTCCATTTATCAAAAGACTTGTTGAGGCGAAAATCCGGTACAGCATAAAGAAACTCTTCTCTGTTCACCTCGCCCATAAACTGCGAAAAATCCGTCAGTACCTTTGTGGTGGAGGAGACAAAATAAAGTCCCGGATAATTTCTTTTTATATGGTCCAGAAGGAGATCCGAATGGACGATCACACCACTTTGTTTTTTCAGGCTGTCCTCAAATAAGGCGCAGAGGGCATTGCACCTCCTGTCCGTAAGATGCTCCTTCCGAATCAGAGAATTGCTGAATGTCAGCCGGGCAGAAATTTCGTATTTCTCCATCAGTTCCAGAACCTTGCCGGGATCTTCATAACCTTCTTCCACACGGCCTCCTCCCCAGATACAACCTGAAGGGGCTCCGTATACAGAGCCTATTTCACACCAGTCATAAAAATATTCCCTGTGATCCGAAAACAACGGAAGAAACACTCGATACAGTTCATAAAATTCAAACAAACCTGGAAGATGAAAATATGCTTTTTTTATTCTGTCTTTATTCATGTACCTTTACCTCTGCATTATTTTCTCCAAAAAGAAAACAACCAAAGCCCCTGCCCTGATTGTTTTCTTATTGTTTCAGCCTGTTATTTATCAGTCGCCTTTTAACATCACGCGGATCCTCTTATAAATAAAAAATACGATCACAGAGGTCAGGGTATATTTAAAAAGATTAAAAGGAACAATAATCATTGCCACAAATCCAAGCAGGCTGTTTACAGACGGATTTACAGCTGTCCCCATTTCTATAAATGCCTCAATAGGCATTCCAAAAGCTTTGCCATATGCCGGAAGAAGTACAAAAGCATTCAGCAGGCAGGCTGCAATGCTTGTAAGGACAGTACCCACAGCCATCCCCTCCACTGCATGTTTTCTGCTTTTTATATGATGGAAACGATAAATCAGACCTGCCGGAACCACAAAGGCACATCCCAGAATAAAGTTTGCCACATCTCCTACACCAGCTGTCATAGTTCCCTTTGTTACAAGATGAACCAGAATTTTCACCAGTTCGATCACCACACCTGCCAGGGGACCCATGGCAAAGCTTCCGATCAGTACCGGAATCTCCGAAAAATCAAGCTGGTAAAAAGACGGCGCCAGAAACGGAATCGGGAATTCAAAATTCATCAGAACGCCTGCCACTGCCCCCAGCATGGCGATCTGAGTCAGAGTCCTTGTCCGGCTCCTTTCCATTACATTTCCACCTTTTAAAACCTGTTCACTCATACTTTATTTCTCCTTTTCTTTTTTTGAAGGCACTGAACAGTGTCCTTCTTTTTAAAGAAAATTCCTCTTTCCTGCTGCACACAAAAAGCCCCGGGAAAAATCCCGGGGCACTGAGCACGTAAAAACAAGCGTGTTCTTCTCTCATCCAGACTTTACTGTCGGTTCTGGAATTCCGGATGGTTCCGGTCACCAGATCAGCCGCTCATGGCGGGTCGCGGACTATACCGCCGGTAGGGAATTCTGTTTTCTGCATCATGCAGATCACAGTCACCCTGCCCCGAAGAATTTCCTTTTGTATGCTTTATTATACTGCTGTATGAATGTAATTGCAATACTTTTTTAGCGTTCTTCCCTGAAGTACGGAAGTCCCAGACCTGCCGGAGGCTGGTGTTCCTTCTTTTTACGGAAGCTGGTAAACACAAGAACAATGATCGTAACCACATAAGGCAGAGCCTTAAATACCTCCTGCATGCTTCTTCCCAGTCCCGGGATATAAAGATACAGAATGTAGAGAGCTCCAAACAGGAACGCACCCCAGATGGCATTGAGCGGTTTCCACAGTGCAAAAATAACAAGTGCAACTGCCAGCCAGCCTCTGTCTCCGAATCCATTGTCTGTCCAGGTTCCGCCTGAGTATTCCATTACGAAGTAAAGTCCGCCCAGACCTGCAAGACCTGCGCCGATACAGGTGGAAAGATATTTGTATTTGGTTACATTGATACCGGCTGCATCAGCAGTTCCCGGATTTTCTCCGATGGCACGAAGGTTCAGTCCGTATCTGGTCTTAAACAGGAATACAGACAGAAGCACTGCCACGATAATACAAAGGTAGGTCATAAATCCATAGCTGAACAGAAGATCTCCCAGAACCGGAATCTTGGATAAGCCCGGGATTTTTGCCGTATAAGCGCTTCCTGTTACTTTCACAGAAATCTGTCCCACACCTCCGGCCAGCTTGGAAATGGATCCGCCGAAGAAGTTTCCGAATCCGGTACCGAAGATCGTCAGAGCAAGACCGGTTACATTCTGATTTACTCTGAGGGTAATGGTCAGCACACTGTAGATCAGTCCACCCAGAGCCGCTACCGTAAAGGCACATAAAAGTGAGATCAGCACTCCCACCAGTGCATTGGGATTGGGATTGTCTTTTTCATAAAAGAAAGCTCCCATCAGACCGGAAATTCCGCCCATATACATAATTCCCGGAATTCCAAGATTCAGGTTTCCGGATTTTTCTGTCATGATCTCGCCAAGCGCACCATAAAGAATACAGATGCCCTGGACAATCGCTTTTTGAATAAAAATAATCAGTACACTCATTGCATCTTCCTCCTATTTTTTTGCACGCTCAACTTTGTAATTAATAAAGAATTCTGCTCCGATCAGGAAAAACAGGATAATTCCCAGGATAACGTCGGAAGCGTTTTCATTCAGTCCGTACTGAGTTGCGATCTGTACCGCCCCCTGCTGCATAAATACAATACCGAAGGATACCGCCAGCATGATAAAGGTATTAAATTTCGAAAGCCATGCGACGATAATAGCTGTAAATCCCCGCCCGTCTGCCGTAGCTGTAGAGATTGTATGGCTTGCGCCGCTGACAATAACGAAACCGGCAATACCACAGATCGCACCGGAAATCGCCATAGTACGGATAATAACCTTTTTTACACGGATACCTGCGTATCTGGCTGTATTTTCACTTTCTCCTACAACAGAAATCTCATAGCCATGCTTGCTGTATTTCAGATAAATAAACATTACTACTGTAAACAGCAGCACGATCAGTACATTCCATCCGTATTTCTGGCCAAAAAGCTCCGGAAGCCATCCAGCCTGTGTAGACTGATTGATGATTCCCACGGTATTGGAGCCTTTGGGATTTTCCCAGAATACAATGCAGAAAGTAACAATCTGCATTGCAACATAGTTCAGCATCAGGGTAAAAAGCGTTTCATTGGTGTTCCAGTATGCTTTAAACACTGCCGGGATCATACCCCAGATCATACCGCCCAGAGCAGAGCCGGCAAACATCACTGCCAGAAGCAGTACGGAAGGTATTTTATCTCCGGCATAGATCATAGCTGCCGCTGCACAGGCACCGCCTACCAGGATCTGTCCCTCTGCACCGATATTCCAGAAGCGCATCTTAAAAGCCGGTGCAAGACCAATAGCAATACACAGGAGGATCATGGTATCACGAATGGTAATCCAGATACGTCTCTCTGATCCAAGCGCTCCGTCCCAGATAGCCCTGTATACATCAAAAGGATTCATTCTTACCAGAAGAAAGATTACTCCCGCACAGACCAGAAGCGCCAGAAGCAGAGCCGCAATACGGATCATAAGCCTTTTCTGCCAGCTGATCTTCTCACGTTTGGACATTTTTAAGAAAGGTTCTTTATTCATTACTGCTCCCCTCCTTTTTCATGTTTCGTCATCAGAAGTCCGATGCCTTCTTTGGTAGCGGCTCTTCCATTTACCACACCACTGATCCTTCCGCCGCAGAGAACTGCAATCCTGTCACAAAGAGCAAGGAGAACATCCAGATCCTCGATCACACAGATTACGGCAACTCCGTGCTTTTTCTGCTCGTTCAGAAGCTTATAAATGGTGTGAGAAGAATTGATGTCAATTCCCCGGGTCGGATAGGCTACCATGAGGATCTTCGGGTTCTGGGCGATCTCACGGCCAACCAGTACTTTCTGTACATTACCTCCTGACATTTGACGGACAGGGGAAGAAATACTTGGTGTCATGATCTCCAGCTGATCCTTGATTTCAGTGGCCAGCTGTCTGGGACCACGTCTGTCAAGAAGACCTCCCTTTCCATTATGATAGCTTCTCAGCATCATGTTATCTGTCATATCCATATCGCCTACAAGTCCCATACCGATACGATCCTCCGGGACAAATGCAAGACTTACACCCAGTTCCTGGATTTCTACAGAATCCATTTTTGCCAGATCCTTCTGATTTCCGTCTTCGTCTGTAAACAGAATCGTTCCGCTTTCTGCCGGCTGAAGTCCCGCTACTGCTTCCAGAAGTTCCTTCTGGCCGCTTCCGGAAATTCCGGCAATACCAAGGATCTCTCCGCTGTTTACTACAAGGTCTATATCATCCAGCGTTTTGATTCCTTCTTTATCTTTACAGGTCAGTCCTTTAATCTCCAGGCGTTTTTGGGGATTTACAGGATCCGGCCGGTCAATATCCAGATCCACCTTGGCCCCTACCATCATTTCAGAAAGGCTTTGAACGTTGGCACTTGCTGTTTCTACTGTATCGATATATTTTCCTTTACGGAGAATGGCAACACGGTCTGAAAGTGCCAGCACCTCCTGAAGCTTATGGGTAATAATGATGATAGAACATCCGTCGTCTCTCATATTTCTCAGGATATCAAAAAGCCGGTCTGCCTCCTGAGGAGTAAGAACCGCTGTAGGCTCATCAAGGATCAGTATCCTTGCACCTCTGTAAAGCATTTTGATGATCTCCACCGTCTGCTTCTGTGAAACAGACATTTCATAAATCTTCTGTGAAAGATCAATATCAAATCCATATTTATTTACAAGAGTCTGAATCTCTGCCGTAACTTTTTTCATATTCAGCATGGCTTTTCCCGGAAGCCCAAGAACAATGTTCTCTGCCGCAGTAAGAACGTCCACCAGTTTAAAATGCTGGTGTACCATACCGATACCCAAATGGTGCGAATCCTTTGGCGAACGGATGGTGACTTCCTTTCCATCTACCAAAATATGGCCTTCATCCGGATAATAGATACCGTAGATCATATTCATCAAAGTGGTTTTTCCACTTCCGTTCTCTCCCAGGATCGCCAGGATCTCTGATTTTTTTAAAGTCAGATCTACATGGTCATTTGCCAGAACAGAACCAAAACGCTTGGTGATCTGTTTCAGTTCAAGAGCGTAATTTTCTCCCACTTCTGTCCCCTCCTTTTATATGCTGCATAGTATTTCTGTTAAAACAATGCAGATGATTTTGATGTCAGAATACCCAAATGATACTTATGCGGATTGTTCTGCTTTTTTGTATGATGAAAAATCAAAAAAGTTCCACCATACAAAAAAGCAGAGCTGCTGACAGGCAGCTCCGCCATCTGTACATCTTATTCTACGATAGATGTGATTCCGTCAATTGCCAGATCAAATGCCGGTGCAGAAGCAAATTCTGACTCATGGAAATATCCGTCAGATACATACTCTGTTCCGTCTTTTTCATAAGTGGTAACTTCTTCGCCGTCAACTGTAAATGTAGAAGTGTCAAATACATGAAGAGAACCGTCAATGATAGCATCCTCAACTTCTTTTACCTTCTCTTCTGTTCCTTCTGCGATAACCTTCTCGTTAAGCTCTGTAAGTTTGTCAGCGCCTTCTGCAAAGCCCTTGCACCAGTCAACATCGATAGGAGTTCCATCGATCATGCTCTGTACTGCGTATGTATAGTATACACCCCAGTTAATAGATGCAGAAGTAAGAGCTGTGTTAGGAGCAACAGATGTCATATCAATGTTATAGCCTACACAGGGAACGCCTGCCGCTTCACATGCTGTAGGAGCACCTGTAGTATCCGCATGCTGGCTGATAAGAACGCAGCCGTCAGAGATCAGAGCATCTGCACACTCTTTTTCAAGGTCAAAGCTTGCCCAGCTGTTTGTATATTTTACTTCCATAGTAACAGACGGACATACGCTCTTAGCGCCAAGATAGAAAGATGTGAATCCGGAGATAACCTCTGCATATGGGAAAGCGCCTACATAACCCATCTTTGCCTTGTCTTCTGTGATCTCGCCTGCCTCGATCATCTCATTGAGTTTAAGACCTGCTACAACACCGGATACATAACGGGACTCGTAAATATTGGTAAAATAGTTATGCATGTTCTCAAGTCCGCTTGCCTTTGCCTGAGTTCCTGTTGCATGGCAGAACTGAACCTCCGGATACTCGCCTGCTGCCTCAAGAATATAAGTCTCATGTCCGAAGCTGTTGGCAAATACGATCTGACAGCCCTGGTCAGCCAGGTCAGCTGCTGCATCGTAACATGCCTCGTTCTCACCGATCAGAGTTTTTTCGATCACCTGGGAATCTTCAAGTCCCAGATTTTTTACCATTTCATCGATGCCTGCCATATGAGCTGCGCTGTAGCCCTCATTCTCATCACCGATATAAATGATACCGATCTTCAGGTCTTCCTTGGCAACTCCCTCGCCTTCAGCGTATACCGGAGCAGTCATAGAAACTGCCATAGCTGCCGCAAGACCGATTGCTAATGCTTTTTTCATCCTGTTTTCCTCCATTCTCCGCACGATCATTTCTCTGCGGTATGCACGTTTTATGAAACATAAAGAGGCACAACACCATTGGGGTCCCGCCTCTCTGAAACTACCTTAATAATAGCGAAAATGGTGTAAATTGTCAATACAATCAGACAATTATAACTATTTTTTCAGCCTGACAAATATTTTTCAGCCTATATTTTTCTTTTATTTTTTATTATACTTCTTGACTTTGCGGCGTTAAAGCGTTATACTGTAAAAGTCACATGCGGAAGGGTTCAGAATCCTTTTGCATCTGACCGGGGATGATTATGAAAAAGTAATTTAATTACTGTGAACGGAGTGAACAGTAACGTAATTTAAGAGGAGGATATAGAATATGAAAAAAAAGATTTTGGCTATTGTTCTTTCTGCATCAATGGCTGCAGGAATGAGCAGCATCAGTGTTCTGGCTGCAGACGACTCTTATAATGTAGGCATCTGTCAGCTGGTACAGCACGAAGCCCTTGATGCGGCTACTCAGGGATTTAAGGATGCTCTTACAGAAGAATTTGGCGATAAAGTTACTTTTGATGAGCAGAATGCACAGGGCGATTCCAATACCTGCGCCACCATTATCAACAGCTTTGTTTCCAACGATGTGGATCTGATCCTGGCAAATGCCACTGCCGCTCTTCAGGCTGCAGCTTCCGGCACAGCCGATATCCCGATCCTTGGTACTTCTGTAACAGAATACGGCGTAGCTCTTGACCTTGATGATTTTAATGGCACAGTAGGAACCAATGTTTCTGGAACTTCTGACCTTGCACCTCTTGATCAGCAGGCAGCCATGCTTAACGAGCTGTTCCCGGATGCAAAAAATGTAGGACTTCTTTACTGCTCTGCGGAAGCCAACTCTCAGTATCAGGTCGACACAGTAAAATCTGCACTTGAAGGGCTTGGATACACCTGCGAATATTATGCATTTTCAGATTCCAATGATCTTTCCTCTGTTGCTACTACAGCAGCTTCCGAAAGTGACGTAATCTATATACCTACAGATAACACTGCTGCTTCCAATGCGGAGATCATCAGCAATATCTGTCTTCCGGAAAAGGTTCCGGTAATCGCAGGCGAGGAAGGAATCTGCAGCGGATGTGGTGTAGCCACACTTTCTATCAGTTACTATGATCTTGGAATTGCCACAGGTAAAATGGCAGTCAAAATCCTGAAAGGTGAAGCAGATGTTGCAGAAATGCCTGTTGAATACGCTCCGAACTTTACCAAGAAATACAATCCGGAAATCTGCGAAGAGCTTGGAATTGAGATTCCGGATGATTACGAAGCCATCAGTGCCCAGTAATAAAAAACGGCATCTGCACCTTATTAACCACAGCAATCCCCTATAAAATATATGATATACGAACCATAGCCAGCGGGAAAGGAATCTCCTTTCTCGCTGGTTATGTTACACAGGAGGAATCCCAATGGAAATTATGAGTTTGATCAACGCACTGCCGGGAGCCGCTGCCCAGGGACTGATCTGGGGCATCATGGCTATCGGCGTATACCTTACCTTCCGCATTCTTGATGTAGCGGATCTGACCGTAGACGGTACCATGTGTACCGGAGGCGCCGTCTGCATCATGATGCTCATGAGCGGGCACAATATCTGGGTGTCCATGCTTGCCGCTACCGGAGCAGGTATGCTGGCAGGACTCGCAACCGGAATCTTTCATACGGTTATGGGGATCCCTGCTATCCTTGCAGGTATCCTGACGCAGCTTGGACTTTATTCCGTCAACCTGAAGGTCATGGGAAAAGCCAACCAGGCAGTCAATGCAAGTAAATATGATCTTCTGGTATCTTTGAGAAATGTAAAAGGTGTTCCTCTGAATCAGAACACCATCCTGATCGTTGCGATATTTATCGTAGCTCTGATCGCCATCCTGTACTGGTTCTTCGGAACAGAGATCGGCTGTTCCCTCCGTGCCACAGGATGTAATCCCAACATGTCCAGAGCACAGGGCATCAACACAGATTTCAGTAAAGTACTGGGACTTATGATCTCTAATGGTCTCGTTGCCCTTTCCAGTGCTCTTCTGGCACAGTATCAGGGATTTGCCGACGTAAATATGGGGCGAGGCGCAATTGTCATCGGACTCGCAGCAGTGATCATCGGCGAAGCGATCTTTGGAAAGATCTTCCGAAATTTCGCTCTCCGCCTTCTCAGTGTAGCTCTTGGATCCATCCTCTACTATCTGGTTCTTCAGGCTGTCATCTGGATGGGAATCGACACCGACCTTCTGAAGCTGCTGTCTGCCCTTGTTGTAGCAGTCTTCCTGGCTGTTCCTTACTGGAAAGCAAAATATTTTGCAAAACCCACAAAACGCGGAGGTAATACAAATGCTTGAGCTGAAAAACATATATAAAACCTTCAATCCAGGCACTATCAACGAAAAAGTAGCTCTGAACGGTCTTTCTCTTACACTGAAAGAGGGCGATTTCGTAACTGTCATCGGAGGCAACGGAGCCGGAAAATCCACCATGCTGAACGCAGTAGCCGGTACCTGGCTGGTAGATGAAGGACGGATCATTATTGACGGAACGGATGTTACCAAACTTTCCGAACATAAAAGAGCGGCATATCTTGGCCGTGTATTTCAGGATCCCATGACTGGGACCGCCGCCACTATGGGTATCGAAGAAAATCTTGCTCTGGCAAAGCGACGCGGCAAAAGACGTTCTCTTCTCCAGGGCATCACCCGCAGAGAACGCGAAGAATACAAAGAACTTCTGAAGGTTCTGGATCTTGGACTTGAAAATCGTCTTACCTCCAAGGTTGGACTTCTCTCCGGAGGACAAAGGCAGGCTCTTACCCTTCTTATGGCCACTCTGAAAAAGCCTAAGCTTCTGCTTCTGGATGAACATACTGCTGCTCTTGATCCCAAAACAGCAGCAAAAGTCCTGGAGATCACTGACATGATCGTCAACCGTGATCATCTCACCACAATGATGATCACTCACAATATGCAGGATGCCATCAATCACGGAAACCGTCTCATTATGATGATGGAAGGAAAGATCATCCTTGATATTGAGGGAGAAGAAAAGAAAAAACTGACCGTAAGAAATCTTCTGGATCAGTTTGAAAAAGCGAGCGGTCAGGAATTCTCCAATGATTCCGCTCTTCTTGGATAAAATCACATACTTGAATCCTCTATAGAAAAATTAAGGCTGTCGGAGTTTCATCCCTTCCGACAGCCTTAATTTTACTTTCATTCTTCAGTATCTTATTTAATCCCTTTCATGGAAAGGCTGATACGTTTTTTCTTCATATCCACTCCGATCACACGAACATCTACCACATCCCCTACGCTGACAGCTTCCAGAGGATGTTTGATATATTTTTCGCTGATCTCGGAAATATGCACCAATCCATCCTGATGGACTCCGATATCGACAAAAGCGCCAAAGTCAATGACATTACGGACAGTTCCTTTCAGAATCATACCTTCCTTCAGATCTTTCATATCAAGGACATCTGTGCGGAGCACTGGTCTCGGCATTTCCTCTCTTGGGTCACGAGCCGGTTTTTCCAGTTCTTTTACAATATCCCGAAGTGTGATCTCCCCTACTCCCAGCTCTTCTGCCAGCTTTTTGTAGTCTTTGATCTTACGGGAAATTCCGGCAAGCTTTCCAGCTGTAATGTCCTCTGTAGTAAAGCCCATATTCTCCAGAAGCTTCTGCGCCGCCTCGTAGCTTTCCGGATGGACACTTGTGGCATCCAGAGGATTTTTACCCCCGGTAATACGTGCAAATCCGGCACACTGTTCAAAAGCCTTCGGTCCCAGCTTGGCAACCTTCAGAAGTTCCTTTCTGCTTTCAAAACGGCCATTTTCTTCACGGTAGGCAACAATGTTTTTTGCGATCACCTTACTGATGCCGGAAATATATTCCAGAAGAGAAGCAGACGCTGTGTTCAGATCCACACCAACCTTATTTACGCAGTCCTCTACCACACCTCCAAGAGCCTCTCCAAGTTTTTTCTGGTTCATATCGTGCTGATACTGACCTACACCGATGGACTTCGGGTCGATTTTTACCAGTTCTGCAAGAGGATCCTGAAGACGTCTTGCTATGGAAGCGGCACTTCTCTGTCCCACATCAAAATTAGGGAATTCTTCTGTAGCAAGCTTGCTGGCTGAATACACGGAAGCTCCTGCTTCATTAGTGATCACATAGGATACATGCTCCGGAATTTCTTTCAGAAGCTCCACAATGATCTGCTCCGATTCTCTGGATGCGGTTCCGTTTCCAAGAGAGATAAGAGAAATATCATATTTGCGGATCATTTTTTTCAGAGTTTCCTTTGCTGCACGGATCTTCGCATCGGAAGTAGGTGCTGTAGGATAAATAACCGTAGTATCCAGAACCTTTCCTGTAGCGTCAACAACTGCCAGCTTGCAGCCTGTACGGAAAGCCGGGTCCCATCCCAGCACCACTTTGCCTACGATTGGAGGCTGCATGAGAAGCTGCTCCAGATTTTTTCCAAATACATGGATCGCTCCATCTTCTGCGGTCTCTGTAAGATCGCTTCTGATCTCACGCTCAATGGCCGGAGCGATCAGACGCTTGTAGCTGTCCTCCACAACCTCTTCCAGAATCGGAGAGGTCTGCGGATTTTCTCTGGTGATCACCTGTTTTCTCAGCCATCTGAGGATATCTTCCTCCGGTGCATTGATCTTTACGGTAAGGATCTTTTCTTTTTCACCACGATTTAAAGCAAGGATCCTGTGACCTGCCAGTTTTTTTACAGGTTCCTCAAATTCATAATACATATCATATACAGAAGATTCTTCTGGTTTTTTGGCAGATGAGACCACTGTTCCTTTCTGGACAGTCAGTTTACGGATATAGATTCTGTAGTCTGCCTCATCGGAAATATGTTCCGCAATAATATCTTTTGCCCCATCCAGAGCTGCTTGTACGTCGGCAACGCCTTTTTCTTCAGAAACAAAAGCTTCTGCTTCCTCTTCGGGCGTTTTCTCTGTCATCTGCAGCATCAGGATGTTTGCCAGCGGCTCCAGACCTTTTTCTTTTGCAATAATAGCACGAGTGCGCCGCTTCGGTCTGTATGGGCGGTAAAGATCCTCTACTACCACCAGTGTCTGTGCCTCCTGGATCTGTTTTTTCAGTTCCGGTGTCAATTTTCCCTGCTCTTCAATACTGCCGAGAACCTGTGCTTTTTTGTCCTCCAGGTTTCTCAGATAGAGAAGTCTCTCATGAAGCGAACGGAGCTGTTCATCATTTAACGAACCTGTAGCTTCTTTACGGTAACGGGAGATAAAAGGAATGGTACAGCCTTCGTCAATCAGCTTTACTGCAGCCTCTGTCTGCCATTTTTCTACATTAAGCTCCTTTGTGATTACCTGAATAATATCCATATTTTCCTCCAGTTGTTTCTTTTTAGTCTGTGTTTTTCTTTTTCACGTCAATCGGATCATGCCTCCGCATCATAATCATCCCCTGTACGGTGCTCCTCATGTTCCTGCATTTCTTCATCGACTCCGTTTTCCTCTGTTAAGCCAGGAACTTCCGGAGTCCATCTGGCCATTTCCTGTGCATGCTTTCTCCGTCTCTCTTCCAGCTCTCCGGTCACATCCATATAAAAAGCAGTCATAGCTGCCTGCATATACGGCATGACCCAGACAAGAGCAATATAAAAGGTGAAAAAAGACAAAATGATCAGTGGTAAAAAACTAAGCTGAAGCACTAAAAATTTCCACATATGCCCTTTCATCAGCTCTGCACTTTTTTTCAAAGCCCGGGTTCCTTTCATCTGAGGTTCATCTGCCAGAATATAAAAAGTCATGGAAAACGGCAGTTTGATCACCATTCCCAAAAGCATTCCTGCAAGCATACTGATTATGATCGGTCTCATCCATATATAAAAGGCTTCCAGGGTTTCTCCTGCCGGCACTGTGGCATTGGACAGATAGTAAAAAGGAATCATCATCACTGTATCAATAAGAGATATGATAAATCCGGCCATCAGAATGCCATCTGAGCCTTTTCGGAACATACAGAAAAGATCGCCCATCCTGTATTCCCTGCCTCTTGCCATGTTCAGAAGCATATAATTATAACCGGTGCTGACGATCATGGACAGCAGTGAAACGATCAGAAGAAAGATTTCCCCAAGTATCCATGCAGGAAAAGCCGTTCCCGGAAAGAGATTTCCTGCCACCATCATTCCAACCGTATTTACAAAAGGCGCCGCCATCATACCGATAATGGCTATTCCCCATTTTCCGCGCAAAAATTCTTTTGCATATGATTTCCAATATCTTCGGTCTCCATTCATTTTTGTTCCTCACTCTCTTTCTACTGCTATTTAGATACTTTAGCACGATTTAGTACAGGTGTCGATATCTTTTTCTGATTATTTCCTGCAGCAACAGGAAAAACCGCTTATCCTAAAAAATGGATAAGCGGTCATAAACTGCTGCTGTTCTGTTATGGTGTCTCAATCAGCTGGTTACGAATCGTGATGCTTGCCGCCTGCGTGGTACTTTCATCTTTATTAAACCAAAATTCCACGTAGTGGTCCAGTTTAGAATCTTTATCCGGATAAACAGTCAGATAATCCTCATCATCTTCATACAGATATCCCCTCTCGGAGGCCTTGGCGATCAGTTCATTTTTATCTGCACCCAGAGTAACCTCCTCGGAAAGTTTCATGGCAAAGATCTCAGGATCATAGCTGCCAAAAGAAAGCTCTGTTACAAAACAGTTTTCAATGGCAGTGGCATTTTCCGTGAGATTATAAACAGAAAAACGAGCCGTCTGATTTTCCTTCATCATCTCAATAAATTCCAGACCGCCTCCCTCAAGGAACGCGTCCTCTGCAACATCTTTCATTACCCATCCATTAGCAAGAAATGCAGAAACCGGAGCCGGAAGTCTGTAAAGATTTCCCATAAACTCCACTGTCGGCTCTATATAATCGCTGCCCAGAGCGTCAGGAGTCTTGTAGTTGCTTACAATATCCGGCACCTCAGTACTGACACTTCCTTTATCGAAACCTTCCGGTTCCTTAAAATTCCGGATGTCAATCTGAAGAAGCGTATTTTCTTCTTTGTACACATACAGTTCTACTCTCTGATAGGAATCCTGCTGATACGTCATTTTGGTATAAAGGTCACCATCATAAGTATCACTTGGCTCTCCATATGCAGCCTTGATATCCTCTATATCAGAAGTTCCCATAACAATCCCGCCGGGAAGTTTCACTGTAGTACTGGACAGATCCACCTCTCCCCATGTCATATCCAGCTTGATTCCTCCTACAAGACATTCTGAAAGAGGTGCCTCATTAATACCAAAATTGATCATATCAACATAAGCGCTGACTTCTCCGTTATTAAATGTTGCCAGACCATAGGAGCCTGTAGCGATCATCGTATCCGGACTGTCATTTTTACTCAGAGTCCATCCCATTGCCGTAAAATCCTCATAAGTCATAGGAAGCTGTATAAGATTTCCTGCATATTCCATCCGATATCCATAAACATCCGTACCAAGTCCGGCATCTTCTGCAGATGTTTGTCCCGGATCCGCATCTGTTTCTCCAACTGTGTCTGAAGAAGCCTCTGTCTGCGCTGAGTCTGCAGTCTCCTCTGCTGCCCATACAGCTGATGGAAGACTAAAACACATGCATCCTGCAAGTAAAAAAGCCAGATATTTTTTTCTCATAGATCATCCTCCGTTGGTCATTTTTATCTATTATATACGAATATCCACAATTTTTCCAGCATTTTTACACATATCACTGTTAGAATTATACAAAAAACCCCACTCCGAAATTATTCCGGAATGGGATCTCTTCTGGTTCTTATCAATCTGCCAGATTAAAGGCATCATGCACTGCATTCATAGCGCGAATACCGTCCTTTTCATTGATCAGAACTGTAACACGGATCTCTGATGTTGAGATCATATTGATATTTACACCTTCATTATAAAGGCTTTCAAACATCTTGGCAGCCACTCCTGGATTACTCATCATTCCAGCCCCTACAATAGACAGCTTGGCGATATTTCTCTCAGAGTGAAGCTCCTTATAACCAAGTCTTGCCTGGTGCTCTTCCAGAACTGCCACCGCATCATCCAGATCCTTTCCGTCTACAGTAAAAGAAATATCTTTTGTTCCCGCACGTCCGATAGACTGCAGGATCACGTCAACATTAATATTTCTCTTCGCAAGGACGTCAAAAAGTTTAAATGCCATTCCCGGAACATCCTTAAGTCCGATGACCGCAATCCTTACCGCTTCAGTATCCAGCGCCACACCGCTGATCAGCATTCTTTCCACTGTTACTTCCTCCTTTACAACAGTTCCTTCACTTGTATTCAGACTTGAGCGCACAACAAGAGGCACTCCATATTTTTTGGCCATTTCCACAGAACGGTTATGGAGCACGCCTGCTCCCAGTGTTGCCAGATCCAGCATCTCATCATAGGTGATCTCCTTCAGCTTGCGGGCTGTCGGTACCTTACGGGGATCTGCGGTATAAACACCATCTACGTCTGTGTAGATCTCACAGGCATCCGCATGAAGAGCGGCTGCAAGGGCAACTGCCGTAGTATCAGAGCCGCCTCTTCCAAGAGTCGTATAATCATCATATTTATTGATTCCCTGGAAGCCGGTGACTACAACAATCTTACGGCTGTCCAGTTCTCTTTTTATTCGCTCTGTATCAATTCTTTTTAAACGGGCGTTTCCATGGACACTTGTCGTATGCATGGCAACCTGAAACGCATTCAGGGAAACAGCAGGAACCCCCAGGCTGTCCATAGCCATACTCATAAGAGCTACAGACATCTGTTCTCCTATGGTAAACAGCATATCCATCTCTCTTTTCGGCGGCTTCTCGTTAATGTTTGCAGCCATAGAGATCAGCTCATCTGTGTACTTTCCCATTGCAGAAAGTACAACCACCACATCGTTTCCTTTTTTATAATCTTCAATACATCTGCGGGCAACATTAAAGATACGCTCCTTATTTGCCACAGAAGTTCCTCCGAATTTCTTTACAATTAACATAATTCTCCTCCGAAAAGATATTTCATCATATCCCAGCCATGACTGACTGTCCTTCCGCTGTCGGCAGCTTCCTTTTCGTTATAATGCCAGTCATGCTGTTCCGGTGCAGTACTGTCATACAAAAGATAAGGAACCGGCTCTGCTACATGGGTACGCACCTTTACAGGAGTAGGATGATCCGGAAGGATCAGCATACGGTAATCCTCTCCTGCCGCATCCAGTCCTTCCTTTACCAGGCGGATCAATCTCTGGTCGAGATACTCAATAGACTGGATCTTGCGCTCCACACTTCCCTGATGTCCCATTTCATCCGGCGCCTCTACATGAATATAGGCAAAATCATATCCCTTTTTTGTCAGTGCATCCACTGCCGCCCGGGCTTTTCCTTCATAGTTGGTATGAAGACCGCCGTTAGCTCCTTCCACAACGATGCGGTCCATCTCAGCGCCTACGGCAATTCCCTTCAAAAGGTCTACTGCGGAGATCATAACACCTTTTTTATGATGGATCGCCTCAAAAGAAGTAAGGATTGGTTTGGTTCCTGCTCCCCAGAACCAGAAGCTGTTGGCAGGATTCAGACCCTGTTCCTTTCTTTTTTTGTTCAGCGGATGATTTTTCAGGATCTCATAGCTTCTCTTCTGCATATGAAGAAGCCTTTCATCTGCAGGAAGATAAGGGCCGATCTTCTGTGTCAGCACATCATGAGGCGGAGTCAGTTCCAGTACCTGCCCATTATCCCACACAAGGCAGTGACGGTAACTGGTGCCTGTATAAAAATGATAGTTTTCATTTTCCAGTTCCCTGCACACATCCTTCAGAAGGATATCTGCTTCTTCTGTGCTGATCTCACCGGAGCTGTGGTCAAGGATCTTCTGTTCTTCGTAAGGTACATCCTCTTCTGTCAGGGTTACGATATTGCAGCGATACACCACATCACTGTTTTTCATATCCACACCAATGCTCAGGGCTTCCAAAGGTGATCTTCCTGTATAATATTTCCGTGGATCATATCCCATGACAGAAAGATTTGCCGTATCACTTCCCGGCGCCATTCCATCTGGAATGGTAGCTACGGTTCCGATCTCAGATACCTTTGCCAGCTCATCCATGCAGGGCGTCTCTGCGCAGGAAAGAGGTGTTCCTCCGTTCAGGCTTTCCATTGGCCAGTCTGCCATTCCATCTCCCAAAACCACAACATACTTCATAATTTCCTCCTCACTGTCCGATTCGATCGGACATACAGGTATCCCCCTGGGGATTTCCTCCTCACTGTCCGGTTCAGTCTTTGACACGGATCATGGTTACCACCTTACCATTGAGTTGTGCTGCTTTTTCTTTATATTCTCCCTGTTTCATAGCCGGAGTGATAAAAGCAAATTCTCCCGGGAATTTCTTCAGGTTCACGATTTCAACTGTTCCGAACACTTCTTCCACCTGGTCTACTGTAGCACCTTTAACTCTTACAAAAAATCTGCCTGTCACGTCATCCATTTCCATAGGATGAAGAGGGATGCTTGTCCAGTTGGTCATGATATTTCTGTGGAGATGCTTGGCCTCGTCCACCACATCAGCCACTACTGCACTTGCAGTAGGAAGTTTGCCTGCTCCGCTTCCATAAAACATAGCGTCGCCCAGGACATTTCCATGTACAAATACACCGTTAAATACATCATTAACGCTAAATAATGGACTTTTTCTGCTGAGAAGGAACGGAGCTACCATAGCATAGAAAGAGTCCTGACCCACTTTACGGCTGGTAGCCAGAAGCTTAATAGTCATTCCCAGTTCCGCTGCGTATTCCATATCCTCCGGGGTTATCTTTGTAATACCTTCTGTATAAATCTCCTCATAATTCAGGAACTTGCCATATGCCAGGGAAGAAAGGATCGCAATCTTACGGCATGCGTCATGTCCTTCCACATCAGCAGTTGGATCTGCCTCTGCATATCCCTTTTCCTGAGCTTCTCTCAAAACATCGTCAAACGCAGATCCTTCTGTGCTCATTTTATAAAGCATATAATTTGTAGTTCCATTGAGGATTCCTGTGATCTCATCGATCTCATCTGCAGTAAGAGAAGAATTTAATGCACGGATAATAGGAATTCCTCCTCCGCAGCTGGCCTCAAACAGGAAATTGATATCTTTTTCTCTTGCAATCTCCATAAGCTCCGGTCCATGTTTGGCAACAAGCGCCTTATTAGAAGTGCAGACGCTTTTTCCAGATTCCAGGGCACGTTTTACAAAGGTATAAGCCGGCTCAATTCCCCCCATAACCTCTACTACGATATCTACCTCCGGATCGTTTGCAATGATCTCATAATCATGGACCAGGATCTCCTGTACCGGATCTCCCGGAAAATCTCTGAGATCCAGGACATATTTGATATTGATCTCTGCTCCTGCACGTTTATTGATGCTTTTATGATTTGTGTTGATAACCTCTACCACACCGCTTCCAACAGTGCCGTATCCTAATACTGCTATATTTACCATTTCTTCCTCCCCTGTATGTTTCTTATATCGTTACTGTTCACAGTAACCTTATTTCTTTTGCTTATGTTTCCTGTTATTCCCGTCCAAGGATCTTCAGATAGTGAATTCCCTCGATCTTTTCAATAAATTCCACCATGGCTTCCGCATCTCCCTGTCCCGGAAGAATATCCACACTAAGAGTCAGGGTTGCCACTCCATTGATTGGAATGCTCTGATGAATCGTCAGGATATTTCCGTGAAAACGCGCAATGGTATGAAGCACTGCGGACAAAAGTCCCGGTTCATCATCCATCTGTATGATAAAAGTAATCGTTTTTCCCCTTGCCTGATCATGAAAGGGAAAAATATCGTCTTTATATTTATAAAAAGAACTGCGGCTGATACCTGTCTGCTCTGAAGCCTCCTGCACTGTCTGCACCTTTCCGGAATCCAGAAGCCGTTTGGCTTCCACCACCTTCAGAAGTACTTCCGGAACCGCCCGTTCCTTTACTACAAAGTATTTATTTTTTTCTGATGTTTTTTCCATATTCCTCTCCCCCTATTGATAAAAGAAAATCCCTCGCAGGGGGTGTCCGTTTCATAAGGACACATGTTTTCCTACGAGGGATATGTTATCACACCTGACTATAGTCTGCAAGTATTTTTTATTCATGCAGATCCAGGAATATGGGATCCACAGATCAGCTCTGTTCCGGTTTTCTGGAAAGAGCGATCCATTTCAGGTATGCATTGATAAACAGGTCGATACCGCCGTCCATCACTGCATCCACATTTCCGGTTTCTTCATTTGTACGGTGATCCTTCACCATGGTATACGGCTGCATGACATAAGAACGAATCTGATTGCCCCAGCCGATGTCCGTCACCTCGCCGCGGATACCGGAAAGTTTCTCCTCTGCCTCCTGCTGTTTCAGAAGATAGAGTTTTGCTTTCAGCATCTGCATGGCCTTATCTTTATTCATATGCTGAGAACGCTCATTCTGACACTGTACCACGATTCCCGTCGGAAAATGGGTGATACGGATGGCAGAAGAAGTTTTGTTGATGTGCTGTCCGCCGGCACCGCTGCTTCGGTAGGTGTCGATACGGATATCATCATCATTAATCTCTACGTCCAGATCCTTTTTGATATCCGGCATGACATCGCAGGATACAAAGGATGTCTGGCGCTTGCCTGCAGCATTGAACGGTGAAATACGCACAAGACGATGGACTCCCTTCTCTGACTTCAGATAACCGTAGGCATTCTCTCCGTTTACCTGGAAAGTAACAGATTTTACTCCGGCCTCATCGCCGTCAAGATAATCAAGGACCTCCATTGTAAAGCCCTTACGGTCTACCCAGCGGCTGTACATACGATACAGCATTCCGCACCAGTCACAGGCTTCTGTTCCGCCGGCTCCGGCATTCAGCTTAATAATGGCGTTTTCGCTGTCGTATTCTCCTGACAGAAGAGTTTTTACACGGATATTATCAAATGATGTACGGAATTCGTCCAACATTTCCTGGATTTCAGGAATAAGATCCGGGTCATTCTCCTCATAGCCCATCTCGATCATGGTCTCCATATCATCCATCTGTGTGATCAGATTATGATAGGTTTCCATATCGTCCTTCATGCTCTTTAATTCTTTCATTTTTTTCTGAGAAACTTCTGCGTCATCCCAGAAATCAGGCGCCTCCATTTCGCGCTCTAATTCTTCAACCCGCTTTTCTTTGTTAGCCAGGTCAAAGTGAATCCCTCACTTCCACTAATGGTTCTGTGTATGTTGCAAGAATACTCTTGAACTGATCTAATTCAACCACAGCTTCACCTTCTTTCTATATATTATTGAAACCTGCAGTTTCTGCATGTTTCAAGTATTCCAAGAATACCATAATTATACACAAACTTCAAGGGAAGCCTTGCAGAAACTATGCGCAGACTTCCCTTTTTCTTTCATTTCTCTTTTTATTTTCTGTTCTTATCTTTTTACACGGGCTCCCGCACCGCCCATAACTGCTTCTACCTCTTTTTTGCTTGCCATGGTGGTGTCTCCCGGTGTTGTCATCGCAAGAGCTCCGTGAGCAGCGCCGTAATTTACTGCTGTTTCTGCATCTCCTGTAGTCATAAGACCGTAAATCAGGCCGGAAGCAAAGGAATCTCCGCCGCCCACACGGTCCATGATCTCCAGTCCCTTGTACTCTCTTGACTGATAAATCTGTCCGTCTGCCCAGCAGATCGCGCTCCAGTCGTTGACTGTAGCTGTTTTTACTTCACGGAGAGTGGTTGCCACAGCCTTGAAGTTTGGATAAACCTCTGCCGCATGGTTGATCATCTTGCGGTAGCCGTCCAGGTTCAGCTCCTTGAGATCTGCGTCATTTCCCTCTACCTCAAGTCCGAGGCACGCGGTAAAATCCTCCTCGTTTCCGATCATTACGTCCACATATTTTGCAATTTCACGGTTGACCTCCCTGGCTTTTTCCAGACCGCCGATGGCGCTCCACATGGAAGGACGGTAATTCAGATCATAAGAAACAATGGTGCCGTATTTTTTTGCAGTCTTGATAGCTGCCAGAACAGTTTCGCAGGACTGCTCGGACAGTGCCGCATAAATTCCACCTGTATGCAGCCAGCGCACGCCCAGCTCACCGAAAATATACTCAAAATCAAAATCCTCAGGTGTTGCCTTGGAAATAGCTGTGTTGGCACGGTCAGAGCAGCCGATGGCTCCGCGGATACCAAAGCCTCTTTCTGTAAAGTTCAGACCGTTGCGGCAGGTTCTTCCGATCCCGTCCGTCTCCATCCATTTAATAAGTGAGGTATCCACACCGCCCTGCAGGATAAAATCTTCCATAAGCATTCCCACTTCGTTATCTGCAAATGCTGTGAGCACTGCTGTTTTGAGACCGAAGCAGCGGCGCAGGCCACGGACAACATTATACTCTCCGCCGCCTTCCCATGCGCGGAAGCTTCTTGCTGTGCGAATTCTTCCCTCGCCCGGATCAAGTCTCAGCATAACCTCTCCAAGAGATACTGCGTCAAATGTACATTCTTCCTTTGGTCTTAAATTAAGGTTCATCTTCTCTACCTCCATTATGATCTGCGTGCCGCTGCAGCAAGTTCTGTTGCTTCTCTTGTCATTTCTGTAATTTTGTCAAACTCTTTGTTTTTAATCATGTCGCCCTTTACCATCCAGCTTCCGCCGCAGCAGAGGATTTTGGAAAATCCAAGATATTCCTTCAGATTCTTTGCGCTGATTCCGCCGGTAGGCATAAATTTTACCGTGGTATAGGGAGCTGCCATTGCTTTGATCATGGCAAGTCCGCCGGACTGCTCTGCCGGAAAAAATTTTACCACCTTTAATCCTCGTTTTACTGCCGCGGCAACCTCAGAAGGAGTCACACAGCCAGGGAAAACAGGGATATTTTTTTCCATACAGTAATCTACAATCTCCGGATCAAAGCCCGGGCTTACAATAAATTTTGCACCTGCTTCCACCGCACGGTCTACCTGCTCTACGGACAGGACAGTACCGGCGCCAACCAGCATTTCCGGATATTTTTCGCTCATAATACGAATAGACTCCTCTGCCGCCTCTGTGCGGAAAGTCACCTCTGCACAGGGAAGACCGCCTTTTACCAGGGCTTCTGCCAGAGGAGCCGCATCCTCTGCATCATTCAGAACTACTACGGGAACTACTGCATAATCATAAAACTGCTCTTCAAGTGTTTTCATTATTATCCATTCCTTTCTGTTATCTTTTTATATCAAAGCTCATATCCATCAGGCTTCGGATGGTATCTGCATCATCGGTAATATTTCCATCTCCGTGAATGGTATGTTTGATGGCGCTGCTGGCAACTGCAAAATTCACCATATCCGTCGGCTCATAGCCTTTCATCATGGCATAGATCAGACCACTGGCAAAAGCGTCGCCTCCACCTACACGATCCAGGATCTGAAAGGTAAACATTCGGCTCTCATAAGTGCGTCCCTGATACCACATATAGGCCTTCAGACTGTTTTCACTTCCGTTATGGGCATAACGCACATGACGGGCAATGCATTTCAGGTTGGGATATCTGCGGACAAATTCCTCAAACACACTCTCCTGCTGTTCAAAATCCGGCTGCATGGGCAGTCCGTCTTTCACATCCCCCAGACTGTGATCCTTTTCATCCTTCCAGAGATGATAGGGTTCAATTCCCAGAAGCACATCCACATAGGGCAGGCACTGAGTACAGAAATCTTTTGCTTCTTCCCAGCTCCACAGAGTACTGCGGAAATTTCCGTCAAAACTGACTGTCAGCCCTTTCTTGCGGGCGATTTTCAGACAGGTGAGGATCATTTCACGGCAGTTTTCACAAAGAGCCGGGGTAATCCCGCTTAAATGAAGCCATGTGTACCCTTCCAGAAGCTTTTCGAAATCATAATTGCTGAAATCATATTCTGTGATGGCACTGTGCTTCCTGTCATAAGTAACCTTACTTGCCCGGATCCCATATCCGGTTTCCAGGTAATAACAGCCCATACGATGTGTGGGCGTTTCTTCCGGCGTACTGAAAATCACCGGAGTACAATGCACATCATTGCTTCTCAGCATCCGGACAGCACTTTTTCCCAGGCTGTTATTGGGAACAACGGTAAAAAAAGTGCTGTCTATGCCAAGGTTTGCAAGCGCCAGCGCAATGTTGGCTTCACTTCCGCCGTAACTTGCCTCAAAATTGGAGGCCATTCGGATTTTTTCATGGTTGGGAGGAGTCAGGCGAAGCATGATCTCTCCTATGGTAATGAATATGTGCGTATTTTGACCAGAATCTTTTACTCCCATAATTGCCTCCTGTAAAAATCTATTCCAGATAAGCGCCCTTCATGGGGCTTACCGCATGCTGGCTGAATAAACGCAGTACGCCTTTTTTGTATTTTGGCTCACGGGGCTGCCATTTTGTGCGGCGCTCCTTTAGGATTTCGTCAATTTCTTCCATGGCTCTGCGTTCACCTTTGATTCCGATAATATTCAGCTTACGGGCCGGAACATCGATCTCAATGAGATCGCCTTCCTCCACCAGGGCGATGGGACCGCCGTCAACCGCCTCCGGACTGCAGTGTCCGATGACCGGTCCTGTGGATGCTCCGGAAAATCGTCCGTCTGTAATCAGTGCAATGCTTCTTCCAAGCTCCTTGTCGCTGCTGATTGCCTCAGAGGTATAGAACATCTCCGGCATTCCGCTTCCCTTTGGACCCTCGTAACGGATAAATACCGCATCACCTTTCTGTACCTTATGATGGAGCACTGCATCCAGACACTCTTCTTCACTGTCAAAAGGTCTTGCGTTCAGAACTGCCTGGAACATTTCCTTCGGGCAGGCAGTATGCTTGATCACTGCGCCTTCCGGAGCCAGATTTCCTCTGAGGACAGCAATACTTCCATCTGTACCAATAGCATTATCATAAGAACGAATAATATCCTCTCTGGCAAGATCTACATTGTAACGTTTATTAAATTCCTGAAGCCATTTTTCACATTTTTCATAGAAGCCGTTTCGACGAAGCTCTTCTAAATTTTCACCAAGAGTTTTGCCTGTAACGGTCATTACATCCAGATGCAGATGTTTCTTAATTTCTTCCATAATAGCAGGAACACCTCCTGCATAATAAAAGCATTCTGCTGGCCAGCGACCGGACGGACGAACATCCAGAAGATAACGGGCGTTTCTGTGCAGCCGGTCAAAGGTATCTCCTGTAATCTCAATACCAAACTCATGGGCAATGGCCGGAATATGCAGAAGACAGTTGGTGCTGCCGGATACAGCCGCATGAACCAGAATGGCATTTTCAAAGCTTTTTTCTGTAATGATCTCACTGGGGCGCATTCCCGGCATGGTGGCAAGCTTCACTGCCTGTTCTCCTGCCTCTCTTGCATATTCCAGAAGATCAGGGCTGGTTGCAGGCATCAAAGCGCTTCCCGGAAGGGCAAGCCCCAGAGCCTCCGCCATGATCTGCATAGTAGAAGCCGTTCCGATAAAAGAGCAGGCGCCGCAGCTTGGACATGCATTGCACTTTGCCCAATTCAGCCTGTCTTCGTCAATTTCGCCGCGCTCATATTTTGCACTGTACATGCCAAGCTGCTCCAGAGTAAGCATTTCCGGTCCGGCATTCATGGTTCCTCCCGGAACCACCACACAGGGAACATCTGCCCTTGCCAGCCCCATCAGATTTCCTGGCAGACCCTTATCGCAGCTTGCCAGATAAACACCAGCGTCAAAGGGAGTGGCATTTGCATGAATTTCAATCATATTGGCAATCATCTCACGGCTTGCCAGACTGTAATTAATTCCGTCTGTCCCCTGACTTTCACCATCGCAGATATCCGTACAGAAATAACGTGCGCCGTGTCCTCCGGCTTTTTCAATTCCTTTACGAACCTCCTCTACCAGGATGTCCAGATGTCCGCTGCCTGGATGACTGTCCCCAAAGGTACTTTCGATCATTACCTGAGGCTTGGAAAGGTCTTCCGGTCTCCAGCCGGTACCAATACGGAGCGGATCAAGCTCGGGAGCTATTTTTCTCATTTCCTGACTTACTAATTTCATCACGGTCTTCCTTTCTTTCCTTTTTTCTTTACAGCAAATCTGTGTTTATACGTTTCCTGTCATTATGCAAACAAAGAAATAATCAGCGCTACGATAAATCCGGTCACACCTACAAGAGTTTCCATGATCGTCCATGTTTTCAGAGTTGTTTTTTCGTCCAGTCCCACCAGAGATTTTACCAGCCAGAAACCGGAATCATTAAAGTGGGAGCAGACTGTCGCTCCTCCTGCCACTGCCGCTGTAGTACATGCCAGGTAAAGAGGAGAAAGCTCTGCAATTCCCGGAAGAGCTGCTACGATTCCAGCTGCCATTGTCATGGCAACTGTAGAGGAACCTACGCTGATTCTTACAAGTGCTGCCACCACAAAGGCTACAACTACAATCGGAAGATTTGCAGAAGAAACGGCGTTTCCGATCACTTCACCAAGGCCGGAATACTGAAGCATATAACGGAGTACTCCTCCACAGGCAGTTACCAAAAGAATAAGTCCTGTCGGCTCCAGAGATTTTGTCATAACCTTTTCCAGTTCTTCCAATGTATATCCATGTCTGATGCCAAGAATAAGCATCGCTGCAACTGTTGCGATCAGAAGGGCCACAAACGGCTCTCCCAGAAAAGCGAATACAGGGGCCAGACTGCTGAGTGCCGGAATAACTCCACAGATGGAATCCATAATGATCAGAACCAGCGGGATCAGGATGATTCCGACGATCGTCCAGAAGTTCGGCAGCTTGGATTCATCAATATCCGCCTGCTCTGCCACATGCTCCGGAACAGGAATCATATATTTCTTTCCGCAGATGGCTCCCCATACCGGACCTGCTGCGATCATTGCAAAAACGCCACAGAAAATACCTACCATAATAACCCATCCGAGGTCTACGTTCAGCATGGTTGCCACCAGAACCGGCCCCGGTGTAGGCGGAATAAAGGCATGACCAACTGCAAGTCCGGCAAGAAGCGGGATTACATAAAACAAAGATGAACGGCTGGTTCTTTTTGCCAGCGAAAATGCCAGCGGAATCAGGATAATAAGACCGGCATCAAAAAATACCGGCATTGCAATAACCAGACCTGTAATTCCAAGAGCCCAGGCGGCCTTTTTGTCACCAAAACGTCTGACCATAGTAACCGCCAGCGTCTGAGCTCCGCCTGAGACCTCCAATATTGCGCCGAACATGGAGCCAAGTCCTACCAGCAGCGCAATTCCTTTTAATGTGTTTCCGATACCGTCATTTACGGCTGTAACAATATTCTCAAAAGGCATCCCGGCAATCAGACCTATTGCAATCGCGCCAATGAGAATGGCAACCATGGCCTGAATTTTAAACCTGATGATGAGTACGAGTAAAATTACCAGTCCAATCAGCGCCGCTGCTACCAGTCGTGTCGGGTTCAATGCAGTACCTTCCATAGACATAAACAAAATCCTCCTTTGTTGATATAACGCAAATTTCTCATACAACATCTGACGTCTTGTGTTGTTCTGCCATCATTATATGTTTCCCCATTTTTACCGTCAATATATGTGATGTCTTTAAATTCTTTTCTAATTTCTGCACAAAAAAAGCGATTATTTCAATAAATAATCGCTTTGATTTTGGTACATTATGTCCATATAAATTTTTCAGTTGTCTTTTCACAGTTCAAAACATCAGACGTTTCATCCATCATTCAGTTATTCTCTTCCTGAATAATTTTCATGATTGTCTGCCGGTTATAAGTCAGGTGAGTGATCATAGCGCATCTTGCTCCCACAGAATCCCGGGTAAGGATCGCGTCTGTGATCGCTCTGTGGGTGCGGATAGTCTCATCCCTCAGAAGTCTGTGGGTCACATTTGCAAAAGTAAGCACTGCCGTATGAATCACAGGAAGAAGAATCTCCACTACCTGATTTTTACTGCATTTTGCAATATAGGTATGAAATTCAATATCTTTTTTTATATGATCGCGGCCGCCCAGATACAACTCCTCTGTCTCATCACAGAGTTTTTTTAGATGCAGGAGTTCCTTATCAGAGGCATTTTTGCAGGCAATGGCGGCAATTTCCGGCTCAATCATCAGTCTTACCTCAAACAGCTGCAGTGCCAGCTCATATTTATCTTCTATTTTTCCAAATCCCAGCGGGTCCTCCATCAGAGAATTGGTATTGATCACATAGGTTCCAGAGCCTCTGCGCACTTCCAGAATTCCTCTGGAAACAAGACCTTTCACTGCCTCCCGTATAGTACTCCGACCCACACCGAATTTTTCTGCCAGTTCAAATTCATTGGGAATTTTCTGCCCCAGCTTAATCGGTTCCTGAAGAATATATTTCATCAGTTCATCTTCCGTTCTGGCTCCCAGCGATTTTTGATTCTGACTCTCATACTGCTTCATATTTTCCTGCCCCGTTTTCTTCGTATGTTATCTCAAATGGATTTATCAGGAGAAAAAGCTCTCTGCAACTCTCATATCAGCCACATAACCTACGCTTCCTGTCATATAGATATCCCCGTTATCGCTGATATCGATCTGGATCATTCCTCCCGGCTGATTTACGTTCACACGGCTCTCTACCAGCCCCAGACGATAGGCTGCAGCTGCGGCTGCACAGCTTCCTGTTCCGGATGCCTTGGTATAGCCGGATCCTCTTTCCCAGATTTCAATATCCAGATTTCCTGTATCGATCTTCCGGCAGATCTGGAGGTTCATCCTCTCCGGAAATTCATCTGCATTTTCCACATAAGGTCCCAGAGCTCTGGCAGTCTTTTCGTCTACCTTATCCATAAAAATGATACAGTGGGGATTTCCAACTGTCAGACAGGTAGCTTTATATTCTTTATCATGAAAAGTAAAATTCTCATTGATAACCTCACGGATCTCCCCTGTAACCGGAATCTCCCTGGATACAAAAGAAGCTTTTCCCATATTTACACGAAACTCCGTTGCACGGTTATTCAGACACTCCACCTCAATAGGGCCGGAAAGAGTCTCTATGCTGAATTTCTTTTCCTTTACATACTGCTGATCCATCAGATATTTTGCAAAAATCCGTACGCCATTACCACTGATGGCAGCTTCACTTCCATCGGCATTAAAAATATGCACGCCAATTTTTCCGTTAATCTCTACCGGTCCGTAGAGAACGCCGTCTGCGCCCAGTCCAAATCCTCTCTGGCACATTTGTGCAATTTTTTTCCCCTGAAGCTGTACACGATTCCTGTTAGGGTCTATCACAAGATAATCATTTCCAAATCCCTGATATTTTATCATTGTAATGCAGTCTGCCATCTCAAAAAACCTCTCTTTCACCCATGGTTCACGATTTACTCTCTTATTATTATATATGATATTTTTTCTATGTATATAGGATAAAATGCCAAATACATTGCAAAAAATGCTACTTTCTGTTATTGAGAATACATATTTACAAAATAATAAAAAACATAAAATACTCTTGACAGAATTGTTTTAAATCGCTATAATGAACATTGTTCATATTGAGAAAAGGAGAACGCGTATGAATACAGTAGTTACCTCAAGAGAAGCTATTCTGAAAGCCAGCAGAAGACTGATCCAGGATAAAGGATGGGCTGCGGTAAATATCCGAAGTGTGGCAGGAGAATGTGGTGTATCTGTAGGTTCTATCTACAATTACTTCCGCTCCAAAGCGGAACTGATCGCAGCTGCTGTGGAAAGTGTCTGGTGTGATATTTTTCATTTCCCGGAGCAGGAATATTGTTTCGACAGTTTTTCTGACTGTATTCAATGGATTTTTGACAGTCTGAAAAAGGGAGAAGAAAAATATCCCGGTTTTTTTACCCTGCATTCCGTTGGCTTTGTAAACGAAGATAAAGCAGGAGGAAAACAGCTGATGGCACAGTCCTGGGAGCATATCCGAAAAGGCTTGTGTATGGCATTGAAAAATGACAGAAATATCCGGCCGGATGCCTTTGACGATACATTTTCACCGGAAATGCTTTCAGAAATCGTATTTTCCCTGATCCTTTCAGAAATGCTTCAAAAAAGAAATTCCGGATCTTCCATTCAGGAAATGATCCGAAGACTGATTTACTAAAAAACGTGCGGAAGAGCAGACAAAGCTTCGCCCGCACATGTTTTTTAAACAAAAATGAACAACGTTCACAAAAAAGGAGAATGATTATGCAGGCAATTGGAGAAACTTTATTTGACGTGGTTTACCTGGTACTGGTAGTAGCTGTCGGTATCAAAATGATTCGGGACAGCAGAGATAATAAGCAGTTCCGTCTTTTCGGAATTATGGCTGTCACTTTAGGATGTGGAGACGCATTTCACCTGGTTCCCCGCGCTTATGCACTGTGTACCACAGGACTGGAGAACTTTGCTCCGGCGCTTGGTATTGGTAAATTTATCACTTCCATTACCATGACTGTCTTTTATATCCTTTTGTATTATGTATGGAGAAACCGCTATCATGTGGAGGGCAAAAAGGAAATCACTGCAGCGGTATATCTGATGGCAGGCATCCGTATCGCGCTCTGCCTGTTTCCTCAGAACCAGTGGACAAGCGCCAATGCTCCCTTATCCTGGGGAATTTACAGAAATATCCCATTCGCTGTTCTTGGACTGATCGTCATCGTCCTGTTTTATAAAAGTGCAAAAGAACACAATGACAAAGCTTTCCGTTGGATGTGGCTTACCATTGTACTCAGCTTCGGATTCTATATCCCCGTAGTATTGTGGGCAGATACTGTTCCGGCTATCGGTATGCTTATGATCCCGAAAACATGCGCTTATGTATGGACGGTATTAATCGGATATCAGGCAATGAAAAAAGAAAATATCTGAAAAAATGGCAGTGTCCCTTCCAGGAAAAGTTATCTCTTACTCCTGGGTAGGCGCACTGCCAAATTGTTTTTTATAGGCCCGCACAAAAGTTGTATAATCGTGAAAACCGCTTTGTTCTGCCGCTTTCATTACCGGAATCCCCCGGGCGATCAGGGAACGGGCAAAAAGAAGACGTTTGCTGGTAATATAGCTGTGTATGGTAAAACCTGTCTCCTCCTTAAATTTTCGCATCATATGATATCTGCTGAGAAAAAATTCTCCGGCAAGGGTATCGATGGAAAGATCCTTTTCCAGATTTTGATTAATGTAGCGAACCAGTTTTTCCACCTGAGAATCAGAAGAATAGGATTTTTTATCAGTAATGTATTCTTTTTGGAGAAAAACCCGGTTGATATGTACCATAAACTGAGTAAAAAGTGCCTTTTTTAACAGTTCGTCACCAAACTGCTGTCCGGCAAGAGTTGTTTCCAGCTCATAGAGTATATCCTTCAGCCGTTCCTGGAAATGAGAACTCAGGCGGATCAGACTGAAGCTTCGGTCAGCAGCTTTCTGAAAACAGGCAGTCAGTTCTCTGCTCTGAATATCTTCACGGATCCACAGGATAAACCGTTCATAAGGAACTGAAAAATCAATCTCTGGCATATGTATGGCGCCGCGGCTCACCAGAAGGATATCCCAGGGTTTCAGGTGGTAAGCCTTTCCCTCTATATGATAGGTGGCGCTGCCTGACAGAAAGATAATAATCTTGTGAAAATCATGATAATGATAAACATATTCTTTTTTTATCTGATCCTTAAGATGAAACAGACGGAAATCCTCTTCCAGATATCCTGCTTTTTCTGTTTCCATCACAGCTCCACCTCCGTTTTAGAAAATATTACAGTCTGAAGAAATGCTTCTATGCGGTCAGATGTTATTTATACTATATAGAAAGAGAAAAAATAATTCAAGATATTCTATCGTATCTTTCCTTTGCAAAAACCAGAAAACAATGTCATAATGAAATTATCTTATTGTACTGGAGGATTTTTATATGGAATTTCAAAACCTGATGGAAAAAAGAAGATCTGTCCGCAAATACAGCGCTGACAGAAAAGTTTCAAAAGAAGATATTATGGAAATGATCCGCGCTGCACAGGAAGCTCCCTCCTGGAAGAACTCCCAGACGGGCCGCTATTACTGTCTGATGTCTGAGGAAACCACTGCAAAATTCCGTGCGGAATGCCTTCCGGAAGGAAACGCATTGAAATGCCAGAATGCCGCCATTCTTGTAACCACCTTTGTTCGCGACCGCTCCGGTTTCAAACAGGACGGCACACCGGACAATGAACTTGGCAATGGCTGGGGATGCTATGATCTGGGACTTCAGGCAGAAAATCTGGTTCTGAAGGCATCAGAGCTGGGATACGGTACTCTGATCATTGGCATCCGCGATGCAGACAGCATACGGAGTTTTCTTTCCATTCCGGAAAATGAGATCATTGCTGCTGTAATCGCAGTGGGCGTTCCTGCCGAAGAACCCAGACGCCCTAAACGCAAAGAAACTGAAGAAATTGTGAAGTTCTTCTAATTTGTTCCTGATACATTTCTCTGGTTTTTAAAAACAGTTTCACAAAGCCTGCCGCTGTATTTCCGGCTATAGCTGTGAAACTGTTTTTATTTTCCTGTTACTGCTTTTTCTTTATACTTCGCAGCACCGCCATACTCAGCACTGCAAAAAATACTGCAAACAGTACCATGATACCCCAATCCTGCAAAAGATGTTCCCTGGTAAATTCAAAATATCCTTCCGCTTCATGTGCCAGTTCTGTCATTTCTCCATTTATTTCCACCATACGCTTTAACCCATTCAGATTAGAAGTAGTTCCATATCCCTCCATGGACCAGCGGCAGGTAACAAACCAGGAAATATATTTTGTGGCTCCGGCAAGTTCAAACAGCAGACCGGAAAACAAAATCTGAGGAAGAAGAAGAATCGGAGCCACAGTCATTGCACGGTCTGGATTTTTAAATAAAGAAGATACAAAAATCCCCATTCCCATTGCAGAAAGAGACGTAACAAATGTTGTGATCCATAATTCCATCCATGGTTCCAGAAAAAGTTTTTCTTCCGGCCATCCCACCAGTCCTCCAAATATTCCCAGAAGCATCACTGACTGCACTGCACATAATAGGCCTAAAACCAAAAATTTAGACAGAATGTATGAGGACAGATGAAGACCTGTCATATATTCTCTCTTTAGAATATGCCTTTCCTTACATACCTCCTGTATCGCATTGAGGATACCGATCCAGAATGCAGCACACGACAAAGCAAAAAGAAGAGATTTTGTGGCATTATAACTCTCAAACTGATCTCCGTCTGCTACCAGCGAAATCAGAAATGCCAGTAACGGAGCCTGGATAAGCACAAGTCCCAGACGTTTCCTGTCATTCAAAAGAATATTCATATACCTTTTACACAGAATAGCCGTCTGCCGTATTCTTCCATGTCTGCTCTTCTCTTTTTTTCTTCCTGGTCTTCCGGGCGCCTCCCGAACCTCTGATACAGTATTGATGTCCTGATATCTCTTTTTCCATTTTTCCGGCTCATTACTGATCAGATCATAGGTATCCACCAGGGAGTCCACACCAAAAAAGGCTTCTGCCTGCTTTTCATTTCCACAATAACAAAGATTTCCGCCTTTTCCCATAAACACGATCTTATCGCACATCTGCAGATTGAGAGTACTGTGTGTAACAAGAACAATCGTTTTGCCGCTGTTCGCCATTTGTCTAAGCGTGTTCATCAAACTTCTTTCCGTACCTGGATCCAGACCGGAGGCAGGTTCATCCAGAAACAAAAGCTCCGGATCCGAAAGCAGCTCGATGGCAATGCTGGCACGTTTTCTCTGTCCGCCGCTGAGTCTTCCGATCATGGTTTCCCCATGCCCATTCAGCCCTACTGTTTTCAGTACATCCTGTATCCTTCTGGCCTGTTCTTCGCCAGGCGTATCATCAGGCAGTCGGAGTTTTGCTGCATATTCCAGCATAGACTGAAGGGTCAGATTATCATAAACAATATCTTTCTGAGGAACATAACCTATGATATTTTTAAATGCATCGTAGGATTTGTACAGATCTCCTCCATTTACAAGGACCTGCCCGGAAGAGGGATCTGCATATCCGCTGATTGCCTCCATCAGAGTCGTTTTTCCTGCACCGGATCCGCCGATAATAGCTACAAGTTCACAGGGACGGATGGAAAGGCTTACGTCATTACAGATCGTCTTCTGTTTTCCTTTCCTTCCTACCCTTCTTACAATATGTCTGGCCTCAATTCCGATTCCCTGTACAAAAGTGTAATAATAAATTCTTCCTGCTGTAAATATCAGCTTAGAGTTCGTGATCCGGATCACATCTTTTTCATGAAGACGTACCTTTCCTGCTATCTTTCTCCCATTCACATACACACCATTTGTGCTGTTTGTGTCATAAAGATAATACTGTCCGTTTTCCATTCGGATCCGTGCATGATCCATGGAAACACTGACATGCCTGAGACAGATATCACAGGACTTCTGACGGCCAACGGTCACATCCGTTCCTTCCTGTATAAAAGCACAGTTCCACCTCACGCTTTCCTGACTTTCACTGAGCAGGAACATGACTCCCTGCCTGATACTCTCTCCCTCTGCATCAATCCTTACAATGTCACCTGGCTCCATTGTACATTGCCTTACCATCAGATCATTCCATATGATCCCGTTTTTGCTGTTTGGAGCATCTGTAATAAAAAGGCTTCCATCCTTGTATTCCATAAACCCGTGATTTCTTGAAACCACTTTTGACTGCAGGATAAAGTCACAGTTCTGTGCCCGTCCAAATGTTATTTTTCTGTTTTCCCATCCATCAAGACTGATCTCCTTTGGCGGATTTTCTCCATCGAAAATAATAAGAATTTTTCCGCCTGCCTTTGATTTTTCTGAATGACGATAATAGACTGTCTCTGCTCTGTAACTGCTCATTTCTCCCCCTGTTACGGTTCCTGTGCCGCATTTACTGCATTTGGATTATACCATTTTCCAATCAGCTGCCGTTCACCTGTAACTCTGTCCATAGACCAGAATTCCGTATTTTCCTGCCCATTCTCCGGACAAAATCTCATAAAGCAGATCTGATCCTTCAATTCATAGAATCCGCCTCCCAGATACAGATGAAAGTTTCCAATATCATATTCTTTCTGTTCCCCTGTCTCTAAGTCTCTCCTGTAAAGGATCGTGTGATCTCCAGCTTCCTGTTTAAAATAAAGCCCCTCACCGCTGACAACACTTTTTGCATACTGGTCTGTAAGCAGAGTTTCTGTTTCTCCTGTCAGCGCATCATAGGAACAGGTTGTATAAGTGCCGTTTTCATTCTGGAGCATATAGTACAGCTTATAGCCTCTGACTGCCAGACGGGTTCCTTTCAGATCCTCTATTCTCTTCGGATTCTGAAACCCCGGCTCTGAAGTGTACCATTTGCCGTCTTCTATTCCGGTAGAAAACCATACATTTTCATTTCCGTTCCTGAAAATATATGGAGGCGCCTCCTCTTCTTTTCCTGTTTCCAGATTGATCTTTCTGCTGCCTTTGTTTCCCTGACTGTCTACTGACGTATAATACAGCCATCCGTCATGAATACATAAAAAAGTAGAAGCATATGCATGCTCTGTGAGAAATTCTCTTTTTTCTCCGTCAAGGTTCATAGCTATGACAGGACAGGGAACGTTTTCCACACCGTTGTTCATTCTCCAGTATATCTTATCCCCATACACAGCCATCGTATCCACATAACTGCCTGAAATACTCTTAAAACCTTCTGCATCTACATCATATACGGTATAAATTTTATTTCCATTTTCCCACATACGTCCAGAATATGGCATCTGCACTTTCAGACTGACTGCTTCTGTTTTTTCTTCCCGGATATCGTCTTCCTCTTCTTCGATGGCATTTTCCTCTTCTTCCAAAGATTGCTCCTCTGTTTTTTCCGCCTGGGAAACCGGCTCCTCTTTTCTCAAAAAGTCAGTAATCTGTCTCCGCCCCAGGAAAAACACTGTCAAAAACAGAAAGATTGTTATAAGAGCTGCTGTAATCCCCAGTATCCAGGGAACAGCACTTTTTTTCCGGGGCTCACTGTCTTTACGTATCTGTTTTCCTTTATGGTTAAGCAATACTGTTGTTTCCTCTCCCTCAGGAGGAAGCAGCAGTGTGGCACTGTTTCCCTCTTCAGGATCTTCTTCTATATAAAGCAGCTTACGCAGATCTCTTTCAAAATCTGATGCTTTCTGATAGCGATCTTCCCCACGGTAAGCACAGGCTTTTCTCAATATATTTCCCAACGGCCTGCCTCCATGGCAGGGATCCGGAAATAACTCTCCTTCCCTTCTCCTTCTGTCAGCTTCCATCACGGCGCTATATCCAATATCTGCGCCGTCAGACGGCAAAAAGGGAAGTCGGCCTTTATTGGCAAGCTGGTACAGGACCAACCCCAGAGAATAAATATCTACTGTCTTCCCGTACTTTTCTCCCCTGTAGATCTCCGGGGCCATATAAGATTCCGTTCCGGCTTTGGTAGATCCCGCCATTGTATTTTCCATATATCTGGCAATTCCAAAATCTCCCAGTTTGTATCCGCCCAGATCTGACCAGAAAATATTTGCCGGCTTAATATCCCGATGTATGACGTCCCGCCTCTCACATACATCAAGAGCCTGGCAAAGATCACATCCCAGCTGAATAACGTCTCTCAGAGTTAATACTTTTTCTTTTTGGATTTTTGAAAGGCTTTTCAAAAGCTCCATCCGAATATAGATGACCCATCCGCCCGATACCTTTTGGATCCTGGAATCTTCAATGGATACAATATGAGCAGCCCCTTTCAAAGATTCCATAATATCGATTTCTTTTATAATGCTGGTCTTTATTTCCTTAAGATAAGATTCCACTGAAATCCCACTGTTTTCCAGCTCTCTCTGCTTCTGTTCATCCGGCACTACACGGATGATCTTTACCGCAGCCTGCGAAATATGCCCGTATTCCGTCTTTTGTACTCTGTATACACTGCCAAAAGTACCTTTGCCCAAAATACCGATAATCTTCCATTCCGGCCAGGGCAGTTCAATCCTTTCTTCCATTGTAATTTCTATTCCTTCCCTGTAAATTTCTGTATGGCAAATTCCCACCCTGTCCGAACAACCTCACAGTCTCAGGACAGCGTGGGAATATTTTTCTTTTTCATTCACACCATATATCTAATTTGTACTAATATTATACATAATTACAAAAATTTTTACAATATGTGGCATATTTTGTGGGCATACTTTTCTCCTTTATATTGCCCACGAATATATTTTTTTGTTCTGATATCAGGACAAGCCTGTAAAAAAGTGATATTCTATAATAAAAGGAGTAAAAGGAAGGAGAAGACATACATGTCAATATTCTCAGATGTTATAAATGAATATATAGAAGAAAAAGAAATTAAGATTTTTGCCCTGGCAAAATACTGCAGTACAGACCGTTCCACCATGTACAAAATCCTCAATGGCAAACGCAAACCACCATCCCGTGAAATATTTCAGAAGATTGTGCAGTTTCTGCATCTTACTCCTCTGGAAAATCAGCGTCTGGAAGAAGCATGGAAGATCAGCCGAATCGGTCCTGATGTTTATTACAAGAGGAAAAGCGTTGAAAATTTTATCACTCATTTTCCCAGTCAGTCTCAGGTCTCTCTGCCTGGTCTGCCTTTTATCCCTGTAAATACTGATAAACAGATCAGCCAGTCTGATGTTTCTCCACTGAACTCACAGCAGCAGATAAATTTTTGTATGCATCGTATGCTGCTGTCGGAAGCCGGAAAAGAAACTGGCCGGATCGGACTTTTTCTGCAGCCTGACCATACTTTTTTATTCAGTCTGCTTTCCAGCCTGCAGCCTGTAGGGGATCTGAATATCCAGCATATTATCTGTTTTACCAGCAAGGACAGCTTTACAAAAGAACACGAACTTTATAATCTGTTATGTTTTCGTGAAATCCTTCCACTGTACCTTGCCGGATTAAATTATATGCCACGCTTTTTTTATGATAATATCCAGTCCCATTACTTTAATTTTAATATGTACCCCTGCCTTGTCCTTACATCGACTTCAGCACTTATGTGTTCTTCTGATTATCAGACAGGCATCCTGTACCGAAAACAGAACGTGGTAGATTTCTTGTGGAAACAGTATCTTACCTATTACGAAAGATCTGCTTCACTATTCAAGGCAGCTTCACTTTCACCAGAAAACTCCTGTGATTTCTTTGATATGCTGCTTGATACAGAAGATACTGATAATACTATAATCATCCAGCCGGAAGCATGCCTTACTCCGTTTTTTACAGAATCCCTGCTGAAGTCCATTGTAAATCCGGATCTTCCAAACCAGGAGTTTCTCCTGAAACAAACCTGCAGGAATTCTTTCAATAATCTGAAAAAAATACAAAACGGGCAGTTTACGCTTTATTTTACTCTTGATGGTGTCCTCCGTTTTGCACGCACTGGCCTTATCGATGAAATACCGGAAGCTTTTTATACACCTCTGTCCATCGAGCAGCGGCTTATGATCCTGCAGAAAGTTCTGTCCTGCTGTCAGTCCGGAGCATATCGGCTTCTTCAGAAACCATTCAGGCATCTGCCTGCCAATCTGCGTCTTTGTATACGAAATGAGCAATGCTCTATTATCTTTAAAAACAATAATCACCAGACGATCCTTTTTCTTATTCAGGAACCCAGCTTTCTGGATATCTTCCGCGATTACCTGGAGAATATGAATCCGGAAAGCTTTTACTCCCCGAAAGAGGCCGTCAGTCTGATTCAGAAAGTCATTACCTGCATAAAAAAAGGAGAACTTTAAATGTTCTCCTTTTTTATGCCATTGATTTACAGTAAATATATAGGAAGATCTTCCGTCACATGTACCGGAGCATTTGTATTTTCCGGCTGCTTCGCTTTATCAGAAATAAATGCTGCCTGAAGTTCTTCAGAATTGGACGGTGTAAGCACAGAAGTTTTAACACTTCTGGCTGCTTTTGCTGTTGTCTTTCTGGCTGTAGTCTTCTTTGCAGCAGCAGTCTTTGTTGTTGTGGTCTTTGCTGCTGTTTTTTTCGCTGCTGTCTTTGCGGGAGCCTTAACACTATCAGCTTTCGCTGTCTCCGAAACTTTTACCTCTGCTGCTGTTTCTTTTACTTCTGCTGCCTTTTTTGTTCCTGCATTTGCTGCACGTTTAATACTTGCTTTACCTACTGACACGTTTCATTACCTCCTCTGCCAATTCTGCATATTCTTTTGCACTTCTGCTGGATTTCTTATACTCTACTACAGGAGCACTGTTATCCTGTGCCCATTCCACAGAACTGTCTACACGGACAAAAGAATCAAACACGTATATCTCCTCCAGTTCATGCAAAGTTTCCATAGTCTGTTTAAAATAATTCTTGCGTGTATCTACCTTGGTCACCGCTATTCCGGCAACCTGGAGATCCGGAGCGATCTGTTTCACCTCATTAAGGAAATCAAACATATTTGCAAGGCCAAACATTCCCCAGGGGCTTGCCTCTACCGGTATGACCACCTGATCTGACGCGCACAGAATATTCATAACCCATCCCCCAAGAGTAGGAGGCGCATCAATAAGAATATAATCGTAAATACCGGAATCCTTGATCTTCTGGAGACATTTCTTCAGAATAAATTCTCTCTGCCACTTGGTAAAAAGCTCATATTCAATAGAACTCATCAGCGTAGATGACGGAATCAGATCCAGATTCTCATAAGGTGTATGTACAATAAAATCTGTCAGATCCTGCTGATTTCTGATTGCATGGTAAAGATTTTTTTCACCTGCCGCCTTATCCAGTACCCAGTCCTCAGAAAAAAAAGAAAGGGACAGATTCAGCTGCATATCTCCATCGATCATCAGAACTGTTTTTCCTGCACGGGCCATGGCTGCGCCGATGTTGGAACAGGTGGTAGATTTGCCGCTGCCGCCTTTATTATTTGTAAAGCAGATAGTTATAGTCTTATTCATAGAACTCCTCCGGAGAAATAAATACTATCCTCAGTATACTTTGTTTTCTGACAGTTTTCAAGGCAATTCGGGTTCTTTCCTCATTTTTCAGGTAATACCAGGTAACACTTTTTATTACTGGTCAATCATTAAACGCATAGTAAAAAGAGCCTTGAAAAATCAAGGCTCTCATGGTTGTTAGCGTGCGTTAGAGGATTCGAACCCCCGACCTTTTGGTCCGTAGCCAAACGCTCTATCCAGCTGAGCTAAACGCACATCTTTGTGATTTCCTTCACAACAAAGAGTATTTTACATTATAATGTGCATTTTGTCAACAGCTTTTTTAAAATTTTTTTATTTTTTTCAAAGAAGAAAAATGTAAAAGTAAATTCCGGTTCTTTACCTGGCTCCCGGAAACTTATTTTTCATTAAGTCTTTATGAAAGACTTAATTCCAGTTATCCTTCTCTTATAGTGTTCATGGGAGAAAGGATGTACATAATGAGAGCAAAACATTTAACCTTAGAAGAGAGAAAAATAATCCAGGAAGGCATCGAAAAGCGCTTGTCCAAAACAGCCATTGCCCGTTCCCTCCACAAAGATCCGACTACCATTGCAAAAGAAATCAAAAAGCACAGAACCTTAAAGCCACGCAACCGCTTTAACTCACCTGTCATCTGTTCAAACTTTAAACAGTGCAGCAAACCCCGTAAATACTGTTCCGAAGCCTGCCCATCCTATACCGAACAGTCCTGTTCCCTGCGTGACCGCTCCGTCGGCGCCTGCAACCATTGTCCGGACATCAAACACTGCCGGCTGGATCATTACTTCTACAACGCCAGCCATGCCCACGAAGATTATCTCTTTCACCTGTCTGATTCCAGACAGGGCGTTAATCTTTCAGAACCGGAACGTGTTCTCATTGCACAGACCATTGCCCCGCTCCTCAAAAAAGGGCAGTCCCTTTATCAGATCCTTACGAACCATCCGGAACTCCCCCTTTCGGTAAAATCTCTCTACACCTACATCGAAGGCGGCGTTTTTAAAGACTTTGGCGTTGATAACTTCTCCCTGCGCAGACAGGTTTCCATGCGCGAACGGAAAAAGCTGAAAAAACGCAGGGAGCCGGTCAACTATGAGGGGCATAAGTTTTCAGACTATCTGGCGTTTCTTACCGGCAATCCTTCCATCCCGACAACGGAAATGGATACGCTTTACAACCAGCCGCAGGGGCCCTATATCCAGACCTTTTCTTTTCAGAATACCGGACTTATGATCGGATTCCTCCATCAGGAAAAAACTTCGGAATCCATGGCTTCTGCCTTAGATTTCCTTCAGGAGCTTCTCGGCGCCGACTATTTCCGCCTCTTTTCCCTGATCCTCACTGACCGCGGGACAGAGTTTGAAAAAGTTTCCCTCTTTGAGCGGAATCCGCAAAGCGGGCAGATACGGACAAATATCTTTTATTGTGATCCGCAGACACCAAGCCAGAAGCCTCATGTAGAAAATAACCACAACTATGTCCGGGATATCCTTCCGAACCAGCGGAATCTCGAACACCTGACGCAGGCAGATCTGAATCTTATGTTCGATCATATCAATTCCGTTCCACGAAAGGTATTAGGCGGAAGAACTCCTTATGAGGTCTTTTCCTTCTTTTACGGGGAAGCGCTGCTGCATAAGCTGGGTGTCAGACGGATCGAACCGGATTCCGTAACGCTGCAGCCGTATCTGCTGAAATCACGACCACCGGCTTAGCCGGTGGTTTGCTTTGACCCTATAAGGGTCTGTTA
>USDN01000021.1 GCA_900553515.1 uncultured Blautia sp.
TGAAGGAAAAACTGACAAATAATCTCTCTCTGAAGATTCTCTCTCTGATCGTGGCGATCCTTGTATGGCTTTTGGTTATTAATGTAGATAATCCCATTGTGACACGATCCTTTGTCGTTACAGACGTTCAGCTTTTAAATGAAGCATATATTGATGCAGACGGAAAGATGTGCATGAGAGATAAAGAACAGGAACCGATCCGTGTAACAGTGAAGGCACAGAGAAAAGTCCTTGATGATCTGTCTGTAATGGACATACGGGCTGCTGCTGATCTGCAGCAGGCAGTGAGTCTGGATACAAATCCTGTAATGGTTCCGATCTCTGTTACAATAGGGAGGATCCCTTCGGAAAATATTCAGGTCAGTCCTCAGAACCTTAGTCTTCATATTGAAGATAAAGAAACACAGGAATTTGTTGTAAATGTAACTGTTGTAAATAATTCAAAACCGGAAAAAGGATATGAGATCGGAACACTGGAGTCAAGCCCTGAGAAAATCAGGATTACAGGACCGACCTCTCTGATCAATAAAATAGATAAGGTAACAGCATCTGTTGATGTGAATGGAGCAACTTCTGATGTAGTAAAGGAAACAGAGGTTACGGTGATAGATAAGAATGGAGAAGAATTCAGCGCTCAGGATATGAGTTATCTGAATGTATCCAAGGTTTATGTAACTGCACGTTTATGGAAAGTACGTACTGATGTTAAGATCAGTGCGGAATGCTCAGGAACACCGGCAGATGGATACCAGGTGGAAAGTGTTACCACCACTCCAAATGTGATAAGTGTATCTGGCAGCGATCAGTCTCTGGCCGCACTGGCAGAACAGGGCAATACGATTTCCATACCGGCTGACGTGATCGATATTTCAGGAAAAACGAAAGATTACGAGGAAAAAATCAAGATTTCTGATTATCTGCCAGAAGGTTTGAAGCTTATAAGCGATTCCAGCGCAGATGTGTTTGTACATGTGAATATTCTTCCGGAGGGAAGCACTGTATGTGAGATTCCTACAAAGAATATCAAGGTTGAAGATATGCCGGAGGAAATGCAGGTAACGTTTGATGCAGCTCAAATAGAAGTCCGTGTCAAGAAAACAAAAGAAGGTCTGGACAATCTGCAGGATAAGGAAATTAAGGCATCTATAAACCTGAAGGATATTGAGGAAGGCATTTATGAGATCCCTGTTGACATCAGTATTCCGGAAGGTTATGAACTGGTAGATGAAGTTAAGGCAGATATAGAGGTTTCCAAAATTTCGAGAGCGGAAGAGAATAGTTAAACAGGAGAGAAATTATGCTCAGTCAGAAGATCACTGTCAATAATCCGTCGGGACTGCATTTGCGTCCAGCCGGTACCTTGTGTAATATAGCAATTAAATATCAGTCTCTGATTACATTCACATATGACGGAGGCACTGCGAATGCAAAAAGTGTTCTCAGTGTACTGGGGGCCTGTGTGAAATGCGGAGATGAAATTGAACTTGTCTGTGAAGGTTCAGATGAGGAGGAAGCAATGAAAGCTATGGTCGATGCCATCAGCAGCGGCCTTGGTGAATAAACAAAGAGCAACAAGTGGTGTGGAAAAGAAATAAGGAGGAAGTACGTTGAAAAAACGAGTAGTGGCAGTTTTGTTAAGCCTGACAATGTGTTCGGCAATGGTTGCAGAGACCGGGGCAGCAGCAATAGCAGAGCCTTCTGCAGCAGTGGTATCTGACGTTGTATTTTCAGATGAAGTATCTGATAACACAGATGATCAGAATGGGAACAGTGAGGTACAGACAGAAGAGCCTGAAGGAACAGATGGAGGCAGCATAACGATCGAGGATCCTAATGCAGGAGAAGTACCTGGTGATGGAACTTCAGATAATGCAGATGGTGAAATTACAGATAACAACACAGGGGAGGTTCCGGACATGGAAGTTCCTCAGGCGGATATTGAGTATCCGGAAGAGGAATTTTCTGATGGACTGTTTAGTTCAGGCGATAATATGACTGAAACAGAACAGCAGGCTCCGATCCTGGAAGAGGAAAATACCGAAGCGGCAGCAGCTTCTTTTGAATCAGCAGATGAAGCGGCACATAAGGCAACTCTTCTTTATACCCGCTGGAAACAATTTGGTAAAGCATGGAAACTGAGCAAACTTCCAAAAGGAAGAACAGTACAGGAAAATACAGTTCTGGATGCAGGCAATGTGCAGCAGCCGGCAGCAGATGCAGAAATGACAGAACCGGAAGTACAGGATGATACTGCAGCAGTACCAGAGGTACCGACTGATGTAATGACAGAACCAGAAGTACAGGGAGAGGAAGTTGTTCTGGATACAGCGGTTCCCAAAACTGTGGAAGTTATGCCGGAAGAAACTGCAGATGAAGGCACTGCAGATTTTTCAGATGAAGCAGCAGTTGTACCGGAAACAATACCGGCAGATCCGGAAGCTGTACCGGAGACAGGAATTGAGCCTCAAACTGAGGAGACACCGGCTGAAACTGCCGGGGCTTCGGTAGAATATTACAGAAAGACCATGGTAGAGATCACAACAGTAGACAGCAAAGGAAATCAGCTTGCCAAAGGTGTTTACTATTTTGATGGAAATGGAAATATGGTAACCGGAAGGTTCCTGATGCGAAAAGGAACAGCCGGATACACTGAGAACAGCGACGGAGAATACTATTTCATGGAGTCTTATAAGACCAGTGTTTCCAATCCGGATACAGCAGCTGGAAAGAATCTGACTCCTTATAACTCCGATTTTGGTCAGATGAAGCGTAATTTCTGGGTAGGCCGTGACCTGAATAAGAAAACACAGTACCGTTACTTTGGAGATAATGGCCGTTACAAAAAAATGCCGGCAGGGGCATATAAGATCTTTAATAATAAAGATGCACTTTACTTTGCAGATGCCAACGGATATCTTGTTCAAAGTAAAATGGCAAAAGGAGCCGACGGTTATTACTACTATACCAATAAATTTGGTCAGGTGTATACAGATAAACTGATTAAGATCAGCGGCTACAGATACTACTTTACCAGCAGCGGAAAGCGCGCAACCTGGAAGAATCGCTGGGTACGTCTGGGAGCAAATACCAAAAACCGTTATTACTATTTCGGAAGTGTTGCAGGACGTGTGCAGGAAAAGAAAGGTATTCAGAAAGTTACTGTTGACGGTAAATTTGTTGGATGGTTCCTCTTTACTTCCGGTGGCAATAATGTTCAGAACTACTGGTCCAAGGACAGATATTTCCTTCCTGACGGACGTATGGCCAGCGGTGTTACAAAAGTAGGTAAGTACTATTACTTCTTTGAGCGTTCTTCTACTACGAAATATCGTGGAAACAGATATAAAGGAACCTGGATTAAGTACAATAACAAATATTATTA
Source organism: uncultured Blautia sp. (assembly GCA_900553515.1). Classification (GTDB taxonomy): domain Bacteria; phylum Bacillota; class Clostridia; order Lachnospirales; family Lachnospiraceae; genus Blautia_A. Next base: position 3,383 of record USDN01000021.1, read on the forward strand.
TGCGGCAAGCAACGGTGTTCTGGCTTCTAATGGTTGGAGAAATATCAAAGGCGGAAGATATTATTTCCAGAACTGTACAGCAGTGACAAACAAAAGAGTAAAAGATCCGTCTACAAATAAATGGGGCTGGCTGGATTCCCGCGGAAGATATTCTACTGAGTGGATCATCATGGATGATGCAAAGAATCGTGCCCGCTATATGGATCCAAGTACAGGATATGTGTTAAAGAACACAACTAAGACCATTGACGGAGTAAATTACCGTTTTGACAAATATGGAAACCGTGTCAGTGACAGAACCAATGAGTTCAGACAGAGCTCTTATTATCTGGAATGTGACCGTGTAAATGGCGTTATGACTATTTACACAAATTCCAAGAAAAATGTGCCGATCAAAACCATTCGTGTTTCTGTAGGTAATCCATGGACTCCTACACCGCTGATGACAAATGAGCGGATCGACCGTGCAGATCGCTGGCAGCTTCTTATGGGACCATCCTGGGGTCAGTATGGAACCCATGTCAGAGGAGGCATTTATATCCATTCTGTGGCAAGCGGTCAGAGACATGGAAACAACCTTCCGGCAGGAGAATATCTGAAGCTTGGTAATCCGGCTTCCCACGGATGTATCCGCTGCTGTGTTGCAGATGCAAAATGGGTTTGGGAAAACTGCAATGGATCCAAAATCAGAATTTTTGACGGAAAGTACAATGCCAATGAAACCTTTAAGGGACCTCTTGGAAGAAATCCGCTGACACCTCTGAGAGGAAGCGGAACTTTCGATCCTACGGACCCGGAATATAATTAATTAAAAAGGAGGCTGTTGCAAAACTGTTCCGAAGAGAGACATTTTATATCGATCTAAGGTTACAGGAAGAGTAACAGCCTCTTCTCAGGAGGAAAACAATATGAGAACATATCTGGTAACAGGCGGAGCAGGATTCATTGGATCCAACTATATCCACTATATGTTTCAGAAATATGACAATGAGATCCGCATTATCAATGTGGACAAACTGACTTATGCAGGAAACCTGGAAAATCTGAAAGACGTTGAAAACAGAGAGAACTATACCTTTGTAAAGGCAGATATCTGTGACAGTGAAGCCATTATGAAGATTTTTGATGAAAATGATATTGACCGTGTTGTTCATTTTGCAGCGGAAAGTCATGTAGACAGAAGTATCCGTAATCCGGAAGTGTTTGTAAAGACAAATGTACTGGGAACTCTGGTTATGCTTAATGCAGCAAAATCTGCATGGGAACTTCCTGACGGAACCTTTAAACCGGACAAAAAGTTCCTTCATGTTTCTACAGATGAAGTGTACGGTTCTCTTGAGGATGAGGGCGGATTTTTCTATGAAACTACTCCTTATGATCCACATAGTCCTTATTCAGCAAGTAAGGCATCTTCAGATATGCTGGTGAAATCTTATATGGATACTTATAAATTCCCGGCGAATATTACAAACTGCAGCAACAACTATGGACCATACCAGTTCCCGGAAAAACTGATTCCGCTTATCATCAATAATGCCCTTCAGGGTAAGAAGCTTCCGGTATACGGCGATGGTAAAAATGTCCGTGACTGGCTGTATGTTATGGATCATGCAAAGGGTATTGATATGGTTCAGGAAAAGGGACGTCTTTTTGAAACCTATAATATCGGTGGACATAATGAAAAGCAGAATATTCAGATCATCCATATTATTTTGGATACTCTTCAGGAGATGCTTCCGGAAGGAGATCCAAGAAGAGAACTTGTCAGTGAGAATCTGATCACCTATGTAGAAGACCGTAAGGGTCACGACCGTCGTTATGCCATTGCCCCGGATAAGATCAAAGAAGAAGTAGGCTGGTATCCGGAAACATGTTTTGAAGACGGTATCCGTCTGACCATTAAATGGTTCTTTGAAAATGAGGACTGGATGAAAAATGTGACCAGTGGAGATTACCAGAAATACTACGAAGATATGTACAAAACAAAATAATGTTTTCTGAACAGGGAACTGGCCGGCAGAAATCGGAGACCCTGACAGAAGTCTACATGCTGCAGTTTAAGGCGATGCCGGAGCTGCAGCATTGTTTTTTGTGTTTATGAGGGATATGACTGCCCATGGCAGTCTGCAGCTGGCATGCAAAGCGGATTTGGAGAGACTTTAAAATCCTGTGGAAAGACGGGCGATAAAATGATAAAATATAAGACAGAACAGAAACGAGGGTGTTAAAAATGAAAAAGATCGTGATCATTGGAGCCAATGATTTTCAGAAACCTTTGATACAAAAAGCAAAAGAAATGGGATATGAGACCCATGTGTTTGCCTGGCGGGAAGGCGCTACAGGTGCAGAAGATGCAGATTTCTTTTATGAGATCAGTATTACGGAAAAAGATCAGATTCTGGATATATGCAGAAAGATACAGCCGGATGCAGTGGCAACCATAGGATCGGATCTGGCAAATATTACAGTTCAGTATCTGGCAGAAAAATTAGGACTTCCTGGAAACAGCAGGGAGTGTATCCGGAATTCCACCAATAAAGCGTCTATGCGTCTTGCTTTTCAGGCGGCTGGTATTCCGGTACCGTTTTTTAAAACAGTAGAAGCGGGCGAAAAGTTCAGTCCACAGTCTTATCCTGTGATTGTGAAACCTACGGACCGTTCAGGAAGCAGGGCGATCACTAAAGTATATAAGGAAGAAGATCTGGCGGGCGCTGTTTTTAGCGCTGCCGCTCAGTCCTTTGAAAAAAAGGCGATTATAGAGGAATATATAGAGGGGGCAGAGTACAGCGTCGAGACTATAAGCTATAAGGGCTGTCACACCTGTCTTGCCGTTACAAAAAAATATACCACAGGAAGTCCTCATTATATAGAAGTGGCTCATATACAGCCGGCTCCTTTGACAGAGGAAATGGAAAACAGAATAAAAGAAATTGTTTTCAAAGCACTGGATACGCTGGGAGTCGTCTGTGGAGCTGCTCATAGTGAACTGCGGATCAGCAAAAAAGGAGAGATCCGTATCATTGAGATTGGTTCCCGTATGGGCGGAGACTGCATTGGTTCAGATCTTGTTCCTCTTTCTACAGGCCAGGATTTTGTGGGAATGGTAGTAGATACAGCATCAGGAAAACCACCTGTATTAAAAGAAGCGGACAGACATGTGGCTGCCATTCGTTTCCTTATGAATGAAAATGATGAGAAACTGCTTGCGGAACTGCAGGAAAAACACCCGGATAAGCTGCGTAAAGTAGTGATAGAAGGAGAGGTAAAAAAGGCAGATATCGTGGACAGCGGAAGCAGACCTGGATTTTTTATCCTGCAGGCGGACTCCCATAAAGAAATGGAAGAACTGCTCCATCATGGTCCATGGGAAAATCCTTTTGAAGAGCTTCCGGAAACACCTGTACAGAAACTGGGATTTTCCGGAGGAGAAATCAACTGGCAGGCTCCGGCGGTTCCAGGCTGGCAGACATCATCAGCACATATCCCTTTCAATCATTTTTATATGAAGAGAGACGATCTGCTGCCGTTTTCCTTTGGAGGAAACAAGGTCCGCTTTGCTCAGAAATTTCTGGAAGATATGAAAAGAGAACATTGCGACAGTATGATCATTTATGGAAATTATCATTCCAATCTTTGCCGGATACTGTCAACTCTTTGTCATAAGTTGGGAATGCCCTGCTATATGGTTCATAATACAGAAGATATAAAAGAACAAAAAGAAACACAGAACAGCCGGGTGATCCGGGCTATGGGTGTAAGGGAGATTCCCTGTGGAAAAACAGGGATTGCTCATGCGGTACAGCAGGCTATGGATGAACTGACAGAAAAAGGATACAGACCTTATTATATTTATGGAAATACAAAAGGTCAGGGACGGGAATGGGTTCCTGTGGAGGCTTATGCAGAGGCATATGAGGAGATATGCCGCCAGGAAGAAGAAAAAGGGGTTCATTTTGACTATATTTTTCTGGCATCCAGCACCAATGCCACTCAGGCCGGACTGCTTGCCGGAAGCCTGAAAGCAGGAGACAACAGGAAGATCATCGGTATCTCTGTTTCTCGAAATGCAAAAAGAGGGAAAGAGGTCATTGCCTCTGATCTTAATGCATATGCAGATAAGTTTGGCTATAGCTTTCCAGAGGATTGGGAAGAGCATATTTATTTCACGGACGAATATCTGGGAGACGGATATGGACGATATTCATCTAAAACAGCAGATATTATCAGAAAAATATACGGGGAAGAGGGAATACCTCTTGATATGACCTATACAGGAAAGGCATTTTATGGTATGGTAAGATATCTGGAAGAACACCAGATCCATGATAAGAATATTCTGTTTCTCCATACGGGAGGAACCCCTTTGTTTTTTGATTTCCTGGAGGAGAATGATCTTTAATTATGAAAAAAATAATGATTCTTGGCGCCAGTTATTCCCAGCTGCCTCTTTATGAGGAAGCAAAAAAACTGGGCATTTCTACAGTTGCTGCCAGTATTCCGGGAGATTGGCCGGGATTTCAGGCAGCTGATGAATTTACTTATACAGATATATCAGATCCTGCTGCCGTATATGAGGCGGCAGAAAGGTTTCATGTGGCCGGGATCGCTACCTGCTGCCTGGATACCGGAGTAAGAGCTCTGGGTTATGCCTGTGAACAGATGGGGCTGAAAGGGCTGAGTGCGAAAGCCGCAGACATCAGCAGTAATAAATTTAAAATGAAAGAAGCGTTTATGGCAGGCGGGGTAAACTGTGCCCGTCATATCTGTATCCGAAACAGGCAGGAACTTGCAGAAGCTTTGGAATGCCTGGAATTTCCTGTAGTCCTTAAGGCAGTGGATCTGATGGGCAGCAGAGGGATCTTTCGGTGCAATACAAAGGAAGAAGCATTTGAGCGGTATGAAGATACGATGAAGGCTACTGGAAAAGATTACTGCCTGGCAGAGGAATTTATCGAAGGCGAAACTCTTGGCTGTGAAGCTATGATCTCCAATGGAAAGCTTCTTTACTGCCTTCCGAACAATATCGATGCTTTTCAGAGTTATGTACCAACACCGGTGGGGCATTCTGTTCCTTACAGAAAACAAGAGACCCTGGGAGCCAGGGTGGAAGAACAGGTAATGCTTGCCATTCAGGCAGTAGGGCTTGATAATTGTGCCGTCAATTGTGACTTGATCGAAAAAGATGGAAGTATCTATGTGATCGAGATTACGGGAAGGGCGGGAGCAACCTGTCTGCCGGAAACCGTAGGCTTATATTATGGAATTAATTATTATGAGGCAATCGTGCGGCTTGCCATGGATATGGAGCCGGAGAAATTATTTGCCGGTCATAAACCGCAGCAGTCCAGTCTTTCCAGGATATTGACTTCGGACAGAAGCGGTATTGTAAAAGAAATCCATAATACAAATAGTCCGGCAGAGGATATTATTGATCTTTCTTTTAATATTCAGCCGGGAGATCAGGTGAACCGTTACGAAAATGGAAGAGACCGTATTGGTCAGGTGATCCTGACAGGGAAAGATCTGGATGCATGTGAAAAGCGTCTGGAGGATATTTTGTCGAAAATTAACATTGAATTTACAGTATGATTGTGAGAGAATAACATGAGAAATGACCATGACTCAAAAAAAAGTACATATCTGCTGCTTCATATCAGCCTTTTGTTCAGTTCTTTAAGCGGTGTCTGTTCTAAACTGGCTTCCGGATATACAGACCGTATTTTTTCACTGCAGTTTATTTTCTGGTTCGGGCTGGTGTTTGTGATCATGTTCGGCTATGCAGTTATCTGGCAGCAGATCCTGAAGAGGATGCCTTTGACAGTGGCGTATGCAAACCGCCCTGTGACACTGATCTGGGGCATTATTTGGGGAGCTCTGATCTTTGGGGAAAAGATTACCTGGAATATGATCGCCGGAGCAGTGATTATTTTTGCCGGAATCTATCTGGTAACATCAGAAAATTTTCAGAAGGGCGGTGAGAAACATTGAGCAGTTTTCAGATATCTGTATGCATCCTGCTTTTATCCGTGTTTATCTCATCTGTTTCCCAGATCATCCTGAAGAAAGCAGCAAATAAAATATACGACAGCCCGCTGAAGGAATATCTGAATCCTATGGTGATCGGAGCCTACGGCCTTTTTTTCTGCTCTGTGATCCTTACCATGCTGGCGCTGAGGAACCTGCCGCTTTCTATGTCGCCGATTCTGGAATCAACGGGATATATTTTTGTTTCGGTGATGGGATATTTCTTTTTGAAAGAAAGATTCAGCAAAAGGAAACTTATGGGATTTGCCCTGATCCTTGCAGGGATTTTTGTATTTAACCTATAGAAACGAGGGAGAAAAGATGCTGGTATCGATTGTCATACCGTGCTATAATTCGGAGCACACCATCGGCAAGGTGGTGGAGCTTGCAATAGAAGAGTTCGAGAAATTAAAAGATTATGAATGTGAGTTTGTGCTTGTAAACGATTATTCCAGAGATGGTACCTGGAAGTCCATACATGGACTGACAGAGAAATATCCGAATGTAAAAGGAATCAATCTTGCTAAAAATTTCGGTCAGCATAATGCTATTATGGCAGGAATGAATTATGCAGAGGGAGAGTTGATCCTGGGGATGGATGACGATATGCAGAACCATCCTTCTCAGATACCGCAGTTTTTGAACAAGATGGAAGAAGGCTATGACATTGTGTTTGGAGTCTTTAAACAAAGGAAATTTTCCTGGTTTAAAAATCTGACAGGAGCAGTAAGCCGCTTCCTTTTGTGGCATCTTCTGGATCGTCCAAAGGATATCCAGATGAGCAGCTTCTGGTGCTGCCGGAAGTATGTAAGGGATGAGGTTGTAAAATATGACGGCTACAATACCTTTCTTCAGGTACTGTTTTTCCGTACCACACACAATATTGCAAATATAGAGATCGAGCATTTTGAAAGAGAAGTAGGGACTTCCAATTATAATTTCAGGAGAGGACTGAAACTTTTTATGTCCTGTCTGAATTTTACGGTGATCCCTCTCCGGCTTGCGACTTTTTTTGGAACGTTGTTTTCGGCGGCAGGTTTTATTGGTGCAGTGGTTGTTTTTATCCGTAAACTTCTGAATCCATCTGTGGCCATTGGCTGGTCTTCCCTGATGTGTGCCATGCTGGTACTGTTTGGCATCTGCTTCCTGATGCTTGGTATTGTGGGAGAATATCTGGGCAAGCTGATGCTGAACGTGAACAAAACGCCCCAGTATGTGATTCGGGACAGAGAAAATATTTCTGAAGCAGCTGATAACAAGGATGAAGAAAAACAGGGAAATAAAGAATGATAGATTTTAACAGACCTGCACTTGTAGGGAAAGAACTGAATTATATTAAAGATGCCGTGGATCAGGGAATGCTCTGCGGTGACGGCAAATATACAAAACTCTGCTCACAGTGGATGAAGGAAAGATTTCATGCATCTCAGGTGTTTCTGACCACTTCCTGTACACACGCACTGGAGATGGCGGCGTATCTTTGCGATATCCAGCCAGGAGATGAGGTGATCATGCCTTCTTATACATTTGTATCTACTGCAGATGCTTTTGTACTTCGGGGGGCAAAGATCGTGTTTGTGGATATCCGGCCGGATACCATGAATATAGATGAAAAGCTGATCGAACAGGCAGTTACAGAAAAAACAAAAGCCATAGTGCCGGTTCACTATGCAGGTGTTTCCTGTGAAATGGATCGGATCATGGAACTGGCAAAAAAATATAATCTGAAAGTAGTTGAAGATGCCGCCCAGGGTGTGGAAGCCTATTACCATGGAAAGGCTCTTGGAACTATCGGCGATTTTGGATGTTACAGTTTTCATGAGACAAAAAATTATACTATGGGAGAGGGTGGTGCCCTGGTATTCCAGAAAAACGAATATCAGGAAAAGGCAGAGATCCTCAGAGAAAAAGGAACCGACAGAAGTAAATTTTTCCGGGGACAGGTAGATAAATACCGATGGATCGATTATGGGTCCTCTTATCTTCCAAGTGAAATGAATGCTGCTTATCTGTATGCCCAGCTTGAGGAAGCAGAAAAGATCGATGGCAAGCGCCATCAAATCTATGATTATTATAATGAAGGCCTGAAGATCCTGGAGGAACAGGAAAAGATTCAGAGACCTGTTGTGCCGGAAGGATGCAAGCATAATGCTCATATGTACTACATCAAAGTAAAAGATCTTGAAACAAGGAGCCGTCTGATCTCCTACCTGAAAGAAAATGGGATCTGTACAGCTTTTCACTATGTACCGCTGCACAGCTCGCCGGCAGGAGAGAAATTTGGAAGATTTTCTGGCGAAGATGTTTATACTACAAAAGAAAGTGAACGTCTTCTGCGCCTGCCGATGTTTTATAATCTGTCTATGTCTGATGTGGAATATATTACAGAAAAGATACTTGCGTTTGAGTTTTGACGGAGGAGAGAAGAATGAGAAAAAAATTTGCAGGTGCTGCAGTTCTGGGACTGATATCCATGATTCTGCCGGCATCCACTGTACAGGCAGTAACTGTAAACTTTGGAACACCGGCAGCGGTAGCTACAGATAATATCCAGGGCTGGCCAAAAGGACCGGATACAGTTTCTGAGACAGCTGTGCTTATTGACGCAGACACAGGAGCTGTCCTTTATGATAAAGGAATGGATGAATACAGATATCCGGCCAGTACTACAAAAATCATGACTGTGCTTACGGCAATCGAAAACAGTTCACCAAAAGATACGGTTACTTTTACAGAAACCGGGGTCAGAGATGTAACCTGGGACAGTTCAAACATCGGGATGAAGCTGGGAGAGACGATTACCATGAAAGACTGCTGGTTTGCAGCTATCATTAAGTCGGCCAATGAAGTCTGTGCCCAGATGGCAGAATATGTAGGCGGTACAGAGGCCCAGTTTATAGAGATGATGAACCAGAGGGCAAAGGAGATTGGATGTAAGAATACACATTTTGCCAATGCCAGCGGTCTTCCAGATGCGAATCACTATACAACAGCTCATGATTTGGCAAAGATCATGAGGGCAGGACTTAGAAACCACAGATTCCGTCAGGTGATCAGCGGAGTTAATTATACTATTCCGGCCACAAACCTCAGCGAAGCGAGAGGAATGCATACCCATATGCCTTTAATGGCAAAGGAGTCCAATCTTTATTATGAAGGATGTATTGGCGGAAAGACCGGAAATACCAATGATGCCGGACATACGCTTGTAACTGCGGCAGAAAGAAACGGCCGGACATATATAGCGGTGACGCTTCGGGCGCCGGATCTTGGAGCAAACTGTACCGATACAATTGCACTTTTTGATTATGCATTTAATAATTTTGATACAATAACTTTAAATGGAAAAAATATGACAGTACCGAAAGGGGTTACTGTAGATGACCTTACGGTAAAAACAAAAGAAAAAAACGGACAGATCATGAATCAGTTTTATTACAGCGGTCAGTTTGTAGGCTATCTCATGACACCAAAGTTTTCCCCTACCCCTCAGGTGACACAGACTGTATCCACAGAAGATACTGCACAGTCTTCCGGTGAGGCAGTGGCTGAAGCGTCCACGGAAGGCGAAAGCGGTTTATCCAATACTTCCAAAATGCTTCTGGGGATAATGGCGGTCATGGCAGTGACACTTGTGATATTGATGGTGGCACTGCATTTCAAAGAGAAAAAAATGTACAGATCCAGACGATAAGGAGGAGAAAATATGAAGGGAATTATTTTAGCAGGCGGTTCAGGAACCAGATTATATCCATTGACGAAGGCGATCTCCAAACAGATCATGCCGGTATATGACAAGCCCATGATCTACTATCCGCTTTCTACTCTGATGCTGGCAGGGATCCGTGAGATCCTGATCATTTCCACACCAAGAGATCTTCCGGTATTCCAGGAGCTTCTTGGAGACGGAAAACAGCTGGGAATGAGATTTGAGTATGCGGTACAGGAGCAGCCGAGAGGGCTGGCAGATGCTTTTATTATCGGAGAGGAATTTATTGGAAACGATGCAGTGGCTCTTGTTCTGGGCGATAACATTTTCTATGGACAGAGTTTTTCCAGAGTGCTCCAGAATGCATATAAGAGAACAGAGACAGAAAAAGGCGCTACCATCTTTGGATATTATGTAAGAGATCCGAGAGAGTATGGAGTAGTAGAGTTTGATGAAAACGGAAAAGCTCTTTCTATTGAAGAAAAGCCGGAGAATCCCAAGTCTAATTATGCAGTTCCGGGACTTTATTTCTATGATAATGATGTAGTGGAGATTGCCAAAAATGTAAAACCGTCTGCAAGAGGCGAGATTGAGATCACAAGCATTAACAACGAATATCTGAACAGAGGTACTCTCAAGGTAGAAACTCTGGGAAGAGGCTTTGCATGGCTTGACACCGGAAATCATGATTCTCTTCTTGATGCGGCTGACTTTGTTTCTGCTTTCCAGAAACGTCAGGGACTTTATATTTCCTGTATCGAAGAAATTGCGTACAAACGTGGATTTATCACAAAAGAGCAGCTTGTGGAACTGGCACAGCCCCTTCTGAAAACTGCTTATGGAAAATACATGATCGAAGTAGCGGAGGGATTATAAAATGGGAAAAATCACAGTAGAAACCTGTCATATTGAAGGACTGAAGGTGATTACACCTGCAGTATTCGGAGACGAGCGCGGATACTTTATGGAGACTTATAATTATAATGACTATAAAGCGGCAGGAATCGATCAGGAGTTTGTCCAGGACAATCAGTCCAGCTCCAGAAAAGGAGTTTTAAGAGGGCTTCACTTCCAGATCAATTATCCGCAGGACAAGCTGGTCCGTGTAGTCAGCGGTGAGGTGTTTGATGTTGCTGTGGATCTGAGAGAGGGCTCTCCGACTTATGGACAGTGGTATGGTGTTCTGCTTTCTGCAGAGAATAAAAAACAGTTCTTTATACCGAAGAACTTTGCACATGGTTTTCTGGTGCTTTCTGATTCCGCAGAATTTGCCTATAAATGTACAGACTTCTATCATCCGAATGATGAGGGCGGTCTGGCATACAATGATCCGGACATTGCAGTTGAGTGGCCGATCCCTGAGGGAATGGAGCTGATCATGTCTGAAAAAGATCAGAAGTGGGGAAGCTTTCAGGAATATTCCGCAAACAGGAGCAAAAAGGATTGAAAAAAGAAACCTGGCTGCCAGGGGAACTTTACCGGAACAGAAGGTTAGTATTCTCTCTGGCAAAAAACGACTTTAAAACAAAATATGCAGGTTCCTATTTCGGAACCATCTGGGCATTTATCCAGCCCATTGTGACCATCTGTGTCTACTGGTTTGTATTCGGACTTGCCCTGAGAGGCGGAGCAGACAGAGGCGTTCCCTTTGTGCTGTGGCTGGTGGCAGGTCTGGTACCCTGGTTTTTCTTTCAGGACGGACTGGTAGGCGGCACCAACGCACTTCTGGAGTACAATTATCTGGTAAAAAAGGTAGTTTTTAATATCCGGATCCTTCCGGTGGTAAAAGTGATCTCAGCCGCTTTTGTACACTGCTTTTTTGTGCTGATCGTGCTTGTGATCTACACCTGTATGGGGTATCCTCCCACCTGGTATGCGCTGCAGCTGATCTATTACAGCTTCTGTATTTTTATGCTGATCCTTGCAGTAACTTATTTTTCCAGCGCGGTGGTGGTATTCTTCCGGGATCTCAGCCAGATCATCAACATTGGCCTGCAGGTAGGCGTGTGGGTGACCCCGATCATGTGGAATTTCAGTGATCTTGGTCTTGAGGGGATCCTGACAAAACTCCTGAAACTGAATCCTGTGTTTTATGTGGTGCAGGGATACCGTGATTCCCTGATCGACCATATCGGAATCTGGCAGCATCCATGGCTGACCCTGTACTTCTGGGTATTTACCATTTTGCTGTTTGTTCTGGGAACGCGGCTGTTTAAGAAACTTCAGGTACACTTTGCAGATGTCATGTAAATGGAGAGTAAGATGAGTGAAATTGCAATTCAGGTAAAACATCTGGATAAGATGTATAAATTATATAACAAACCTTCTGACAGGCTCCGGGAAACCCTGGGGCTTAAGGTGCCTGTAAGGGAACATTATGCCCTCAGGGATGTAAACTTTCAGGTGGAGAGGGGAGAGACGGTAGGAATTATCGGAACCAATGGTTCCGGAAAATCCACGATCTTAAAGATCATTACCGGAGTTCTGAACCCTACAGCCGGAGAGGTGACCGTAAACGGCAGGATTTCAGCCCTTCTGGAGCTGGGAGCTGGCTTTAACATGGAATATACCGGAATCGAAAACATCTATCTCAACGGAACGATGATGGGATTTTCCAGAGAAGAGGTAGACGCAAGGCTTCAGGATATACTGGACTTTGCAGATATCGGAGATTTTGTTTACCAGCCGGTAAAAGCATATTCCAGCGGTATGTTTGTCCGTCTGGCTTTTGCGGTAGCCATCAACATTGATCCGGAGATCCTGATCGTAGATGAGGCTCTGTCTGTAGGCGACGTATTTTTCCAGGCAAAATGCTACCGTAAATTTGAGGAATTCAAAAAAATGGGACGTACCATTCTTTTTGTCAGTCATGATCTCAGCAGCATTTCCCGTTATTGTGACAGGGTTATTCTTCTTAACAAAGGGGTAAAAATGGAGGAAGGTTCTCCCAAGCAGATGGTGGATATGTACAAACAGCTTCTGGTGGGGCAGGATCCTGCAAAAGCAGACGAAAATAAAGAGACACAGAAGGAAAACTGGAGCGAACAGTTCCAGGTGAACCCCAATATGCTGGAATATGGCAGCAAACTGGCAGAGATTGTGGATTTTGCAGTGCTGGATGAGAAAGGGCTGTGTACAAATACCATTGAAAAAGGAAGCTCCTTCCAGATCAAAATGAAGGTTGTTTTTCATGAGAATATCCAGGAGCCGATCATGGCTTATACCTTTAAGGATATTAAAGGAACGGAGATTACAGGAACCAACACTCTTTTTGAAAAAATGGCTGTGGAACATTCCGAAGCAGGAGATACCTGCACAGTGACCTTCCGGCAGGATATGTTTCTTCAGGGAGGAGAATATCTCCTTTCCTTTGGATGTACCGGTTATAAGGACGGGGAGTTTACTGTTTTCCACAGACTGTATGATGCATGTAACATTACGGTGGTTTCCAATAAAAACACCGTTGGTTTTTATGATATGAACTCAAAAGTAGAGATTCACTACGGAGAAAAAGTATGAAAGAAAAGATCGGACAGGTGACCCTGGATGATACCTGTTATCCAGGGCAGGATTTATACAGTGACGGAAGTGTAGAGGATGAAATGCTGGAGATTGCCAGAAACTACCCGGAGGAGGAATGGAACCGGGTGATCGCTGAGCGGAAAAGCTGGCCTATCCTTTACCATTTTTCTCATGTAAGAGAAAATATTTTAAGCTGGCTTCCTTTTACCGGACAGGAAAGTGTGCTGGAGATTGGTTCCGGCTGCGGAGCGATTACAGGCGCCCTTTGCAAAAAAGCAAAAAAGGTCACCTGTATCGAGCTTTCAAAAAAAAGAAGTGAGATCAATGCCTGGAGACACAGAGACTGTGAGAACCTGACTATTCTTATGGGTAATTTCCAGGAGATCGAGCCTGCGCTGACGGAGAAGTATGACTACATTACTCTGATCGGCGTTTTTGAGTATGGGGAAAATTATATCCGGAGCGAAACTCCTTATGTGGATTTCCTCAGAACCATTGCCCGTCATCTGAAGCCGGAAGGAAAGATCATTCTTGCCATTGAAAACCGTTTCGGACTGAAATACTGGGCAGGCTGTACAGAGGATCATTTTGGAACCTTATTTGAGGGACTGGAAGGATATCCTTCCACAAAAGGCGTTAAGACCTTTACAAAAAAGGAACTGACGACGATTCTGGAAAAAGCGGGAAACCTCAGGGCAAGCTGGTATTATCCATTCCCGGATTACAAGCTTCCCATGACCATATATTCTGACAGCCGTCTTCCTCTGAAGGGAGAACTGAACCGGATGGAGACCAATTTTGACAGACTGAGACTTCAGCTGTTTCAGGAATCCTCCGTATACGATTCCCTTCTGGATAACGATATGTTTCCGGAATTTTCCAACTCGTTCCTTCTGCTGATCGGAAGAGAGGAAATCAGACCGGAGGTGGTCTATTCTAAATTTTCCAATGAAAGAGACCAGCAGTTTGCCCTTCGGACAGATATCTGTGAGCCGGGACGGTATGAGAGATATGTACGGAAGCTTCCGGTAGTACCAAAGGCAGAGGAGCATGTAAAGAATCTGGAACGGATCCAGAGAGAGCTGAACACAATTTATGAAAAAGAAGGTATTGAGCTGAATAACTGCCGGTTTGAGCAGGGGGCGGCAAAGCTGGAATATCTGGAGGGAGTAACTCTGGAGGAAAAACTGGATATGCTTCTGGAGCAGGGGAAATTCCAGGAACTGGAAGAGCTGTTTTTCTTTTATCTAAAAAAGATCCGCAGTCTTCACTGTAAGGAGAAATTCAGAAAGACACCGGAATTTATCCAGGTATTTGGAGACGCGCCTCTTGAAGGAGAATATGATGCTTCCGGCATGTCCAATATTGATCTTGTTCCGGCAAACCTTCTGATCCAGAGGGACAGACAGGTAGTTATTGATTATGAATGGACCTTCCGTTTTCCGATCCCGGCGGATTTTATTCAGTACCGGATGATCCATTATTATCTGGAAAGCGACGGCAAGCGCCATGTTCTGAAGAACCGGGATTTTTATGGAAAAGCCGGGATCACCGCAAAGGATCTGGAGATCTACGGGGAAATGGAACGAAATTTCCAGAATTACATGAAAGGAGAGCATGTTCCTCTTCTGGAGCTTTATGAAGAGGTTTCTCCGGGTAAAGTAGAGATCCTGCCGTATTATGAACAGATGCGGATCGCAGGAGCAGAAAGAAGACTTCAGGTATTCTTTGACCGGGGAGAAGGCTTCCGTGAGGAGGATTCAGCCGTTTATCCGATGAGCAGGGAAGGGCTGGACCTGGAGATCATAATTCCCGAAGGCGTACACAGACTGCGCCTGGATCCGGGAGAAGCGGCGGGAGGACTGATCCTGAAAGAGCTTTCCTATGAGGACGGAACACCGGCAGATTTTACGGCCAATGGATTTCCTATGGGAGAAGGCGCATATTACTTTGGCGGAGGCGATCCTCAGTTTATAACAGGAGATGTTTCCGGGAAAACAAAGCTGTGCATCCGGATCCGGACTATGAAAGAACAGGATGCCCGAGAAGATTTCTGGAAGAACTTTTCCAGAGTATCTGCCGAAAAAGATGCAGAGCTTCGGAGACTGAATGAAAAGATCAGCCAGATGGAAAATACAAAGGTCTGGAAATTATATAGAAGCATTAAGAAAAAGTAGAATGAGGTAAAACATGGAAGAATTGCGCTTCAGTGTGGACGAAGAAAAATATGATGACAGGCACGGGCAGGTTTTGAGTCTTACAGGCTGGTATGTGCCGGCAGACGGACAGGCTGCGGAATTCCGGCTTCTGGGAGACGGGGAGGAGATCGTGGTTCCATCTCCGGAAAGATATCCCAGACCGGATGTGGCTCAGGCTCTGGAACGTGATCTGGGAGAGTTTCTTCCGGGATTTACAGTATGTATCCCGGAGGCGGACAAACTTGCAGAAAAATATCATACAGTGGAGCTGATCCTGACTGACGGTGCAGAGATTCATTCTGTCTGGAAAAAATCCGGAGAAGAGCTGGGAGTCTTTTTGAAAGAATGTCTGCTGGAATACCATATGGACCGGGTGGAGATTCTGTATGATACCATGCTGGAGATCCAGGGCTGGGTGATGGATCAGAGAGGCGATGCACTGGCAGAGCTTCTCAATGAGGACGAAACTCCTGTCCCCTGCCGGATGAGCCGGGGAAGAAGGCCGGATGTAGTGGAACGGAGAGGACTTGACGAAGAATATAAAGCACGGGAGATCGGATTCCGTATTTCTGCTACGCTGGATGAAATCTCAGGGAAAAAAGTGATTCTCCGGTTTACAGGAACTTCTGTCAGGAAAGAGTATGAGATCGATGTGCAGAAGCTTCTGAAGGATGGGAAACCAAAAGGCATATGGAACCGTCTTTTCCACCGTTCCGAAGAAAAGACAGGAGATTATGAGCAGTGGCTGAAGCGCCACAGTGTCAGCCGTTCCCGGATGTGGAAACAGAAACATGAGAATTTTGAAAAAAAGCCTCTGATCAGTATCGTGATCCCGTTATACAACACGCCGCTTCCCTATCTGAAAGAACTGATCGAATCTGTGAGAAAGCAGACTTACGGAAACTGGCAGCTGTGTCTGGCTGACGGAAGCCCGGATGATAAAGTGTATGATTTTCTGAAAAAAAATTACAGGCATGAGGTTCGGATCAGCTATAAAAAACTCAAGGAAAACGGAGGGATCTCCGTGAACACCAATAAGGCCATAGAGCTTGCAAGAGGGGAATATCTGATGCTCTGTGACCATGACGATACACTGGAGCCGGACGCACTTTATGAAATCGTAAAGGCGGTCAATGACCATGAACATGCAGATGTGATCTATACAGATGAGGATAAGATCAGCATGGACGGCAGGCATTATTTCGACCCTCATTTCAAGTCGGACTTTAATCTGTTCCGGCTGAGAGAAAATAATTATATCTGCCATATTTTTGTGGTAAAAAGGCAGGTGGCGGAAAAAGCCGGATATTTCCGTAAAGAATTTGACGGGGCGCAGGATTTTGATTTTATTTTCCGCTGCTGCGAAAATGCCGCCGGAGTCATCCATATTCCCAGAGTACTTTATCACTGGCGCTGCCATATGGATTCCACAGCTGCCGATCCGGAAAGCAAGGCATATGCGTTTGAAGCCGGAAGAAAAGCCGTGGAGGAGCATTACCGGAGAATGGAAATTCCTGCAAAGGTGGAGATGACGCAGAGGCCGGGATGGTACCGGAGTCGGGTGGAGATTCAGGGAACACCAATGATCTCTGTTATCATCCCCAATAAAGACCATATTGACGATCTGGAGTTGTGTCTTTCGTCTCTGACAGAGCGCAGCACCTACGAAAATTATGAGGTACTGATCGTAGAAAACAACAGTGAAGAGGCTGCCACCTTTGCGTATTATGAAAAGCTTCCGCAGCGTTTCCCGAAGGTGAGAGTCCTTACCTGGGAAAAAGAATTTAATTATTCTTCTATAAATAATTTTGCAGCAGAACAGGCAAAAGGAGAATATCTGCTGTTTCTGAATAATGATGTGGAGATCCTGACGCCTGACTGGATGGAGGAGATGCTTCAGATCTGTCAGCAGAAAGAGGTTTCCATAGTAGGAGCCAAGCTTTATTATCCGGACGATACCATTCAGCATGCGGGCGTAGTCATGGGGCTGGGCGGGATCGCCGGACATATCATGTGCCGCGCGTCCAGAGAGGATGCAGGATATTTTGGAAGGATGATCAGTGTCCAGGAGATCAGCGCAGTGACAGCAGCCTGTATGATGATGAAGACAGAGGACTTCCGGATGGTGGAGGGCTTTGACGAGACCTTCCGGGTGGCGTTCAACGATATTGACCTCTGCATGAAGGCCGGAGCCCTTGGCAAGAAGGTGGTGTTTACTCCTTATGCAGAGCTGTATCATTATGAATCCAAATCCAGAGGTCTGGAGGACACACCGGAAAAACAGTTCCGTTTTGAAAAGGAAATAAAAAGATTTCAGGAAAAGTGGGGAGATCAGCTGAAAAAAGGCGATCCATATTACAGTCCAAATCTGTCTGTAACAGAAGGAGACTGCTCCCTGAGAGAAAACTGAGAAACGAGGTTGGATATGTCAAGAGAGATTTTTGAGGTAACAAAGGACAGGTTCCATCTGAAGGATCCCTGCCAGTATATCCTGCAGGGAACCTGGCCAAAGGAAGCAAAGATGCGCGCCTGTCTGGATGACTCTGAGATAAAGGCGGAGATCCGGAAGCTGGAGGTAGTCAGCGCCCTGGAACGATTTAAGGATCCAGATCTGATGCGGGGAGAGAGGATCACTGCCGCTGTGCAGCTTCCGGAATCTCTGGAAGGGCATCAGAAGCTGTCTGTTTATGCAGATATGCCGGATAAGACCATATGCTGGTTTTCTGTTTCCGTAAAGGAACTGGAAAAACGCCGGGGCAAGCCTCAGTTTTTTATCGAGGAAGAAAAGGTCCAGCAGGGATTTTTACGGATCCGGGGCTGGGCTGTTGCTGATGAGCCGGTAAAGATTCAGATTTTTGATGAAAACAAACAGAAGCTTCATGCAGAGATCCTTCGCACCCAGAGAGTAGATGTGGAGCAGATGTATGAGGAAATGGATCATGAGGACAAGACAGGATTTTTTGCAGAGCTGACCAACCTTACCGGAAAGCTGGTCTATGTGGTATTTTATGCAGGAGATACGAAATCTGTGCATATTGCTCATCTGAACCCGGCTGTGGTATTCCGCAAAAAGATCCAGAAATATGCAAAAAAAGGACTGCGCTACTGGAAGAGCCAGGGAAGCGCGGCTATGGCAGGAAAGATTGTCTCCAAGGTTAAGACAGCGTCTACCAGGGAGATTCCTTATCAGAAATGGATACTTCATCATCTGCCGGGAAATAAAGAACTGGAAAAGCAGAGAAAAACAGTTTTTGATTATCAGCCAAAGATTTCAATTGTGATCCCTCTGTATAAGACACCGGAAAAATATCTCCGTCAGCTTGTAGATACGGTAAAAGCCCAGACTTATCCCAACTGGGAGCTTTGTCTTTCTGACGGAAGCGGAGAAGATTCTCCCATCCGGAAGCTTCTGGAAAGTCTGGAAGCCTCTGATGAAAGGATACGGGTGATCCATAATGAAAAACAGCTGCAGATCTCAGAGAACACCAACGCGGCGATCCAGGCGGCAACCGGAGAATATATCGCATTTGCCGACCATGACGACGAACTGACTCCAAACGCTCTGTTTGAGTGTGTGAAAGCTCTTAATGAGAAAAAACAGACAAGGATCCTTTATTCGGACGAGGACAAAATGTCCATGGACGGACACAAGTTTTTCCAGCCTCATTTTAAGCCGGACTACAACCCGGATCTGCTCTGTACGGTCAATTATATCTGCCATCTTTTTGTGGTGGACAGAAATGTGATCCAGGAAGTGGGAATGCTCCGCAGTGAATTTGACGGAGCCCAGGATTATGATTTTATTTTCCGCTGTATCGAGGCGGTAAAGCCGGAAGAAATCTGTCATATTCCGAAGATCCTTTACCACTGGCGCTGCCATGAGGATTCCACAGCTGAAAATCCGGAAAGCAAGACTTATGCTTTTGAAGCGGGAAAACATGCCATTGAGGAGCATTATAAGAGAACAGGGATTCAGGCAGAGGTTCTTCAGGGAGAATTTCTGGGGCTTTACCGGACCAGATTTATCCGAAACCATGATCCGCTGATCTCCATTATCATCCCCAATAAGGATCATACGGAGGATCTGAAACGGTGCATGGACTCTATAGATCAGAAATCCACCTACCGGAATTATGAGTATATTATTGTGGAAAACAACAGTACAGAAGAGGAAACCTTCCAGTTTTATAAAAAGCTGGAGGCAGAAAATCCAAAGGCCCATGTGGTATACTGGGACAGGGAGTTTAATTATTCTGCGATCAATAATTATGGAGCTTCTTTTGCAAAGGGCGAATATCTCCTTCTTCTGAACAACGATACAGAGATCATCAATGAAGACTGTCTGGAGCAGCTTCTGGGCTACTGTATGAGAAGCGATGTAGGAGCGGTAGGGGCAAGGATGTATTACGAGGATGATACCATCCAGCATGCAGGCGTTGTGATCGGCTTCGGCGGCATTGCAGGACACTGTTTTGTACTGCAGCCAAGAGGAACCACCGGATACTGCCACAGGATCATCTGTGCCCAGGATTACAGTGCAGTGACAGCTGCCTGTATGATGGTGAAGCGTTCGGCTTTTGACGAGGTGGGAGGCCTTACAGAGGAACTGGCAGTTGCCTTTAATGACATTGATTTCTGTATGAAGCTGAGAAGTGCGGGCTATCTGATCGTGTACAATCCTTATGCAGAGCTGTATCATTATGAATCCAAATCCAGAGGTCTGGAGGATACGCCGGAAAAGGTTGCAAGATTTAATAAGGAAATTCAGATTTTTGAAAGACGCTGGCCGGATATTATGAGGGACGGAGATCCCTACTATAATCCGAATCTGACTTTGAAAAGCCAGGATTTTTCACTGAAAAGGATATAAGGAGGACTTATCAATGAAGGTATTAGTCACAGGAGTAAAGGGACAGCTTGGGCATGATGTGATGAACGAGCTGGCGAAACGGGGATATGAAGGCGTTGGCGTGGATGTGGAGGAAATGGACATTACAGACGAAGCGGCAGTGCGCAGAGTCATGGAGGAAGTCCGCCCGGACAAAATGGTACACTGTGCAGCCTGGACTGCTGTGGATGCAGCGGAGGATCAGGTGGAAATGTGCCGCAGGGTCAACGCTCTGGGAACTGAAAATATTGCAAAAATGTGCGGGGAGCTGGATATTCCCATGATCTACCTCAGTACAGATTATGTGTTTGACGGAGAAGGCACCCGTCCCTGGGAGCCGGACGACCCGGTGGTAAAACCTCTGAATGTTTATGGACAGACAAAGTATGAAGGGGAACTGGCAGTAGAAAAATATACGGATAAATATTATATTGTCCGTATAGCCTGGGTATTTGGCGTAAACGGCAAAAACTTTATCAAGACCATGCTGAATCTTGGAAAGACTCACGATACTCTGACTGTGGTAGACGATCAGATCGGAACTCCTACTTATACCTATGATCTGGCAAAGCTTCTTGTGGATATGCTGGAAAAAGAAGAGTACGGCAAATATCATGTAACCAATGAAGGCGGTTATATCTCCTGGTGCGATTTTGCCAAAGAGATTTTCCGTCAGGCCGGTATGGAGGTAAAAGTAACTCCGGTAAGCTCAGACCAGTATCCGGCAAAGGCGAAACGTCCTTCCAACAGCCGTATGGAAAAAAACAAGCTGACCCAGCGTGGATTTGAACGTCTGCCTTCCTGGCAGGATGCCCTTTCCCGTTATCTGAAGGAGATTATGTAAGAGAAGATGAATGTGCAAAAAGCAAAAAAAGCGGTGGATAAACCCACCGCTTTTCATAAATGGTGTGGAAAAGAGAATGAAAATATCAGATTTGCCGTATATTTACTGGGATTGATGCTCCTCAGTGCCTGTTTTATGTTCGATGATTATCTTTTTGGAGATCAGCTGATGATCTTTCAGGATACCGGAAGCGACACCTGGCAGCAGTATATTATGAATTATTCGGCGATTGTCAACGATATCCGGGACGGAAGCTTCAGTTTGTGGGACTTTTCCAATGGATTTGGGGTTAATCTGTTTAATTTTAATCTGTTTGATCCCTTTCTGATGCTTCTGTATGGTCTGGGAGTGCTGCTGGGACCTGCACATATGCTTCTGTATATCAATGTGATTCAGATTCTGAAAATGCTGGCAGCGGGAGTGGCGTTTTATTTGTTTTTATACCAGTTTTCTCTCAGCAGTCAGGCAAAACTGGTGACTTCCTATGTGTATGGATTCAGTGGTTTTCTCCTGGTGTGGGGACAACATTATCAGTTTGGTACGGCAGTGATCTATCTTCCCCTGCTTCTTCTTTTTTGCGAAAGACATGTGCAGAAGAAAAAAGGGCGGGGATTTTTCCCGGTGATGGTTTTTTTGTGCGGGATCTACAGTGTGTATTTTACCTATATGTGTCTTGCGGCAACAGGACTTTACCTTTTGTTCCGGATCCTGATGCTGGACGGACTTACACCTGCGCAGAGGATCCGGCGATTCTTTACAGGCTGCGGTGAAATGCTTCTTGGCATAGGAATGAGTATGGCGGTTTTTCTGCCTATGGCAGAGGTGCTTCTGAACGTGTCCTCCAGACTGGACAGCAGCGGGGTGGGATTTATGGACTGGCTGCAGCAGTGCTTCACACCCTATAGCGGGAAATTTTATGATTCTCTGGTGAAGCATCTGTTTTCCAGCAATCTGCAGAATGGATTTGGTATGGCAAAAGGACCTCAGCAGTATGTGATGAACTATTATGAGGATCCTGTTCTGTTCTGTTCCGGGCTGGCTGTTTTTCTGGATATCCAGTTCCTTCTGGTCCTGAGAAAAGCGGAGATGACCCGAAGGGCAAAGACAGTCCTGTATGGGGCAGCAGTGCTGATTCTTACGGGAATGCTCCTTCCCATTGGAGGAACGGTCTTTAATTACTTTACAAAGCCAACGCAGAGATATACCTTTGTACTGGTACCGGTTTTTCTTCTCCTTATGGCATGGATGTGGGATTACCTGAAAAAAGGCGGGCGCCTCAGCCTTCTTCTGGTCATTGTGGTGGCTGGATTTATGGGACGGGCATATCTGGAAGGCTGGCAGCAGGCTGGATTTTCGGAATATAAAAGAAATATACTGATTCTGACAGCTACGGGGATTCTTACGGTTATCTGTCTGATCGCACTGGATTTTGTAAAAAAACAGCAGATCCGAAATCTGGTAATGGGAATTCTTACTGTGGCACTGGCTGTGCAGGTGATGTCAGAAGGAAGTACAAATTTCCAGGCCAGAGTTACCCTGAAAAAAACAGATACACCGGCAGAGCTTATGGCACAGGAAATGGAACAGTATGAGACTGACAGACATTCCGAAAATAAAGCCGTCAGATATCGGGCAGAAATGAATAAGCCTCAGGATTTTTTCAGGGAAATGTATCGGGCGGATATTCCGCAGGTGCTGGATTATCTGGAAGAAAAGGACGGAAGCTTTTTCCGGGTGGAAAAGGATTATATTTCCGGAACAGTAGCCATGGATGCCTCTGCTCAGGGATATAACGGGATATCCTCCTATAACTCTGTTATGAACGGCTACATAAAGGAATTTGTGGAGACCTGCTGTCCGGAACTGTTTTTTGCAGATCAAAATCATTATACCTTCTGGAACAATGTAGAAGATGAACAGCTGGCAGCTTTTCTGGGAATCCGTTATCTGATCTCCGGTCAGAAGGTACCTGAGGAAGGATGGAAGGTACTGGATCAGGTAGGTGGGCTTTATGTCCATGAAAATCAGCTGGAAACCGGAACGGCTCACTTTTATACCGATGCGGTAACAGAGGAAAGTTTAAAGGAATTGTGTACAGAAGACACAAGAGACGAGTTTCTTCAGAATGTGATTGCTCTGCCGGAAGAAGAGGATTCTGAAACAGAAGTGAAGATTTTCCGGGAAACATCTCCGAAAGAACTTCAGACAGCCTCCGAGATTTCGCAGCTTCTCAGCCAGGAGGACAAAAATGCCATGGAAGATTCAGAAATCATCCTGAATCGACCGGAAAAAGATTCCCATATTACCGGATCCATCCATGCGGAAACAGACGGATACGGAATGTTTATGATCCCATACGAAAAAGGCTGGAGCCTGACCATTGATGGAAAAGAAACAGAACTCCTTCGCGGCGACATTGGATTTCTGGCCTGTGAGATCCCGGAAGGCGATCACACACTGGAGCTGAATTTTCAGGCGCCGGGATTAAAGGCAGGAGTACTTGCCAGCTGTTTGTTCTGGATTTTGTTCGGAGTGTCCAGAATAGCGGGCAGATTTTTGGAAAAAAAGCAGAAATAATGCCGATATCGGTGATTCGCTATCTGTGGGATGTTCCATTATCGGAGAAACTGCAATAGAATGGAGAAAAAGATGATTGTTTTAATAACAGGTGCATCACACACAGGTAAGACTGTGCTTGCTCAAAAGCTGCTCGAAAAGTATAAATATCCGTATTTATCAATAGACCATCTGAAAATGGGTCTGATTCGCAGCGGCTATACTAAGCTCACGCCCCAAGATGACGATAAGCTTACCGAGTATCTGTGGCCTATGGTTCGTGAAATAATTAAAACCGCCATAGAGAATAAACAAAATCTCATTGTTGAAGGGTGTTATATCCCTTTTGATTGGGCAAATGACTTTGCAAAAGAATATCTTGATAATATCAGATACTTTTGCCTTGTAATGAGCGAAAATTATATTAAAAAGCATTTCAACAATATCAAGAAATATGCAAGTGTAATAGAAAGTCGCTTAGACGATGAATGGTGTACTATGGAAAGCGTTTTAGAAGATAATGCAAAAGTTTTGGAACTTGCAAAAAAGCATAATGTAAAATATCTGCTTATCGATGATAAGTACGAGATAGAGATTGATTTGTAGTAGCAAATTCTGTTTTTACAGAACGAATGAAATTTGAGTAGGCAGGAAAGTTTTTAGCATAATGGATATGCAATTTACGGAATGAGCAGGGAGGGAATGACTGAAGACCGGTCATTCTCTTTTTTTGGCTCTATTTACTAAATAAAATTAAATTATATTTTTATGATATATTGTTGACACTAGATATACTGTGTAGTACACTGTATATAAAGGAGGCATAGTAGATGAATATTGATGACTGGAAATCACAGGTAAAAAGAGGAACACTTGAATTTTGTATTTTGCTTTTGATAAAGAAACAACCGTCTTATGGTTATGAGATTATCAGCACATTGGATCAGTATCCCATCATTGCCGCGAAAGAAAATACAATTTATCCGCTGCTGCGCCGATTGTTGAAAGAGGAATTTATTTCTTCCTGCTGGCAGGAGGGAACAGAGGGGCTGCCGCCGAGAAAGTATTATTCACTTACAGCCAAAGGAGAAGAATACATTTCCGCAATGTCTGTGGAGTGGGACAACTTACTGAATGCGATCAACGAAATTAAAGGAGAAAAGGCATGAAAAAAATATTAGATAATTATCTTGAAAAAATGGAAAAATGTCTGAGACCTGTTCCTGTTTCAGAACGGATTGATATTATCAATGAGATAAAAAGTGAAATGCAGGAATTGCAGAACAATGGAGTTTCTGATGAAATGATTATTGAAAGACTGGGAGATCCCAAAGACCTGGCAAAAGCGTATCTTGGAGATCTCATAACCAAAGAAAAAGGATTCAGCTGGAACAGAGTCCTGATCATTTGCGCTTTTTGTAGTCTGGTAGGATTTTCGGGAATGGTTGTGATTCCCTGTCTGGGAGTGATTGCACCTACATTTATAGTTTGCGGCGCCATTTGCCCGTGTCTGGGACTGATCAAGCTGATCAATCAGATTTTTCATCTTGGACTGCCCTTCGCAGATCATATTGGGATATTTGTAAGTGAATCTTTCACACTGAATCCCCTGGTGGAATTTATCCTTATCCTTTTCATCGGAGTTCTGCTGTTCCTTGCAGGAATTGCTGCGTGGAAGCTTCTTGTTTTCTACTGTAAAAAGGTGAGCGGAACAGCAAAGAGACTTTTTGTATAAAAAACAGCAGGTTTATGGGGTGAGTAAAATATAATTTTTGTCTGTAAATGACATGCAGATTTCATTGATCCTTCATTACATTTTTCAGACTGCAAATTTATATTCCTGTTGTTTTGTTGTGTATGGGCGGGAAACCGCAGGGCGCAGCCTGCCGACCAGCCTGAGGCTGGCTGCCGGCCGAGGACCGGATTTCAATTTGACTGTTGCCCACTTTCAGATGCAAAGAGAAAAAAGCAGATCATAGTGCCTTGCGAGACTTCCGTCGGTAAGCCTGTGTTAGCTGCTGCCATCGAGCACATTGTTTGAGCCGTTAGGCGAGTTTGTGCGAATGGCAGCAAATCAGCGCACAGGTTTACCAGGAAATGCAGCATAGCACATGATCTGCTTTTTTCTCATATGCATCGTCTGTGAGGAACAAGAACCTTAAATCCTCATTTCCTCCACAAACAGATATTTATTTCAAAAATTTGTTAATCAGGTACACCAGAAGAGTCAGGATAACGATAACAGTAAAGATACTCAGCATCCCTTTCCACATAACTTCAAATGCCTGCATGATAAGCTCTGTATTCATACGGATTTCCCCTTTCCATTAGAGAATGCTTGCAACAACGTTCAGGATAACGCCGCCGGCAACAACAGAAGCGATCTGGCCGGAAACGTTGGTTCCTGTTGCCTGCATGATGAGAACATTGCTTGGGTCTTCTTTAAGCGCCATTTTCTGTACAACACGGGCAGCCATAGGGAATGCGGAGATTCCGGCAGCGCCGATCATAGGATTGATCTTTTCTTTGGAGAAAAGATTCATAAGCTTTGCAAAAAGCACACCTGCAGCAGTATCGAAGATAAATGCGCTGAGACCAATAAGCATGATCAGAAGAGTTTCCTTATTTACAAAGGTATCGGCTTTCATACTGAATGCAATGGTGATTCCCAGAAGAAGGGAAACCAGGTTAGACAGAACATTCTGTGCAGTATCAGACAGATTGTTCAGAACACCGCATTCACGGAGCAGGTTACCGAACATCAGGAATCCTACCAGAGATACGGACATTGGTGCAACCAGTCCGGCGATGAAAGTAACCACAATCGGGAAAATGATTTTCGCTTTTTTGGAAACAGTTGCCGGTTTGTATTCCATATGGATGCAGCGCTCTTTTTTTGTTGTGAGCAGCTTGATGACCATAGGCTGGATGATCGGCACCAGAGCCATGTACGAGTAGGCGACTACCGCGATGGGGCCGATATAATTGGAGCCAAGAACCTGAGATACCAGAATGGAAGTCGGGCCGTCAGCAGCTCCGATGATACCGATGGAAGCAGCGTCTTTTAAGTCAAAGCCAAGGCAGCATGCAACAACGATAGCTGCGAAGATACCAAACTGAGCAGCAGCTCCGAACAGGAACAGCTTCGGGTTGGAAAGCAGAGGACCAAAGTCGATCATTGCGCCGATTCCGATAAACAGAAGAAGCGGCATTGCTTCAGAAGCCTCGATTCCTACATTAAACAGCCACTCGATGATACCGCTTGTTTCGCCGATTCCTTCAAGTGTCTGGTTCAGTACACCGGAAGCAGGAAGGTTTACAAGAATCGCTCCGAATCCCAGCGGCAGGAGCAGTACCGGTTCCAGATCTTTATTGATAGCGAGCCAGATAAGAACGGCTCCGATCACATACATGACGATCTGCTGGGGGGTGATAGATGTGATGCCGGAAATTAAAAAGTCCATACAGATTCCTCCTAATTATTTTCACGGGACTGTCTGTCTGACTGTCAACAGGTTTCCAGTAAAAAAGACCTGTGTCCCGTAAAAAGGAACACAGGTCTTGTCGTATACCAGAATCAAAAAGGTATAGATTAAGCCAGAGCCAGAGGCTCATGCTGTTGACTTAATCGCACCGGACAGTGCTGACTACTCCCCTATATCAAGTGTATTGTACAGTATGAGCAGTTTGTTTTCAAGATTTATTTTTAAAAGTTTTACAGAAAATTTATGATTTTTTATGACTTTGCGATTTTTACGATCATAAAAATCAGGAATAAAAGTACCAGGAGTCCGCCGCCTGCGATCAGGTAGTAGGGGATTTCTGTATGATTTTCGGAATAGTCCTGTGCAGCCTTAAGATTCTTCTGGCTTTCATCGATCAGTGTTGTATCCTGTTCCTGGACCGCTGCCATAACAGAAGTTCCTACAGGAGCCTCTCCAAAGAAATACTGGCGGGTATACTGACCGCTTTCCACAGCGCCGTCTTTGGTGGTCAGGCTGTCAGCAGATGCCCCGACCGGAACATATACATTTCCACCGGAGATCATGTTAAAATCTGTATCTCCCAGAGAAAGCATCTGAAAATTATCAAATCCATAGTTGAGAAGCGCACCTGCTTCAGCAGCAGTAGTACCGGAAGCTCCCTGCAGGACAACTGCGATCAGTGTCACTCCGTTTTTTTCTGCACCGCAGACAAGGGTGCTTCCGGATGCTTCGGTATATCCTTCACGTCCTCCGATACAAAACTGATAATACGCAGGGTCAGCAGCATTGATCATGGCGAATTTGTTTGTCAGTACACGGTCGCCGCCGGAAACATTGGTGGCAGTGATGGTATAGGAAAGTGTACCGGCAATGGTGCGGAAGGTTTCATTTTCCATAGCTGCCTGCATGATCAGTGCCATATCGTGAGCAGTGGTATGCTGATTTTCGTCAGGAAGTCCGGTAGGATTGGTGAATATTGTGTTGGTACAGCCAAGTTCGGCTGCTTTTGCGTTCATCATCTGGACAAATCCCTCTACAGAGCCTCCCAGATGTTCGGCTACCTGAAGAGCAATGTCATTGGCAGAGGCCAGCATAATGGCATGGAGGCACTGTTCCATGGTAAAAACCTCGTCCAGCTGTGCAGAAATATTGGCGCCGCCGTCTGTGACACCGGAAACCCCTGTGGCTGTCATAGTCACCTGGTCAGTGAGCTGACTGTTTTCCAGGGCAAGAAGGGTGGTCATTACCTTAACGGTACTTCCGGGAAAAAGCTGCTGATCCATGTTTTTGGCATAGATGACAGTATCCGTGGATTCCTCCATTACCACAGCGGCAGCAGAGGTGATATCATTCCCCTGGGGCCAGCCGGAGATGGAATTGGTAGTGATTCCTGAGGCCGCTTCTGCCGCCTGGACAGGTGTCTGTAAGATCAGAGAAAAAACTGTGCCAAGAGCCAGAAGACCAATGAATAAGTTCTTTATTTTCATAAATTTTACTCCTGTAAAGAATCGGGATTTAAAGTTTTACAAAACTTATCATATCCCATTTTACACGGTAATTCAATACTTTTGTAAGGGGTGGTTTACTGATACACACGTTCAGCCTTGCAAAACTCGGGACAGAATGATAAAATAAACCCGGATTCTATGGAAAAAACACGCAAAAACAGGCGATAAACTGAGGTTTGACAATGAATAAAAAAGAGGAAGCAGGAAGGATCCAATGGAACCGGATGCTGAAAAAATTAAACCCATATACAATAAAGAAAGGATTTCGTTATCTCAGGCACTATGGACCGAAGGAATTCTGGATCCGTCTTCATGAAAGATTTGAGCCGGAGGAGGTTCCCTATGGACCATGGTATGAAGCTTACGTGCCGGATGAGGCGGAACTGGAAAAACAGAGAAAACGCCGTTTTGCCTATGAGCCGCTGATCAGTGTGGCGGTTCCGGCTTTTCGTACTCCGGAGACATTTCTGATACAGATGATGGAATCTCTTCTGGCACAGACCTATTCGAACTGGGAACTTTGTATTGCAAACGGCAGTCCGGAGGATACTGCTATGAAAGGCGTCCTGGAAGAATATATGAAAAAAGATTCCCGTATCCGTGTCAGTGAACTGTCTGAAAATAAAGGGATTGCCGGAAATACAAATGCGGCGCTTGAAATGGCGGAAGGGGAATTTGTGGGACTGTTGGATCATGATGATCTTCTTGCTCCAAATGCCCTTTTCGAGGTAGTGCGGGCGCTTGAGTCTGACCGGGAATTAGATGCTGTATATACAGACGAAGACAAGGTGACAACAGAACTGGATGAGCATTTTCAGCCTCATCTGAAACCGGATTTTAATCTGGATCTTTTGAGATCGAATAATTATATCTGTCATTTTTTTGTAGTAAGGCGTTCTGTTGTGAAAAAAGCCGGCGGCTTCCGGCAGGAATTTGACGGAGCACAGGATCATGATTTTATTTTCCGATGTGTTGAAACTGCACGAAGTGTAGGGCATATTCCGGAGATTCTTTACCACTGGCGTACGCACAAGGCTTCTACAGCAGATAATCCTGCCAGCAAGATGTATGCTTTTGATGCCGGAAAAAGAGCGATAGAAGCCCATCTGGAACGGACCGGTACAGAAGGCGTGGTCACCCATACACCGGATCTGGGCTTTTTCCGGGTAAAATACCCGGTTCAGGGAAATCCTCTTGTTTCTATCATTATCCCCAATAAAGATGAAAAAGAAACCTTAAAGGACTGTATTGAATCTATCCGGGAAAAAACAGAATATGAGAATTATGAGATCATCATAGTAGAAAATAACAGTACCACAGAAGAAATCTTTCAATATTATAAGGAACTGTCACAGGATCCACGGATCCGTCTGTTACGCTGGAAAAAAGAATTTAACTATTCGGCGATCAATAACTATGGAGTCAGTCATGCCAGAGGAGACTATCTTCTTTTCCTGAATAATGACGTAAAGATCATTACCCCTGGATGGATCAGGGAAATGCTTGGTGTCTGTCAGCGTCCGGAAGTTGGTGCGGTAGGTGTGAAGCTGATTTACCCGGACAATACGATCCAGCATGCAGGCTGTGTTATTGGCATCGGCGGAATAGCCGGGCATATGTTTGTGGATATGCCTGCCAACAGAACTGGATATCTTCACAAAGCATCTATCCTTCAGGATATGAGTGCTGTGACTGCGGCCTGTATGATGATGAAAAAAACAGCCTTTGAGGAAGCGGGAGGCTTTACCGAAAAACTTTCGGTGGCATTTAATGATGTAGATCTCTGCCTGAAAGTAAGAAAAAATAAAAAATTAATTGTTTATGATCCTTACGTACAGCTCTATCATATGGAATCAAAAACAAGAGGAGCAGAGGACAGTACGGAAAAGGTACGGCGGTTTCAGGAGGAGATTGAATATATGCGTTGTCAGTGGATCGATATCCTGAAAAAGGGCGACCCTTATTATAACAAGAATCTGTCTCTGACAAAATGGAATTATTCGCTTCGGCCGCTTCCCGGAATGGGAAAGAAGCAATAAGGAGGATATATGGAAGTATCGGTGGTTATACCGAATTTTAATGGAATTGCCTTTCTGGACAGTGTACTGGGAAGTCTGGAAGGGCAGACCGCAAGAAATTTTGAGGTTATTTTTGTAGACAATGGGTCTACAGACGGAAGCTGTTCTTTTGTGGCAGGTAATTATCCATGGGTTCACATTATAGAGCTTACAGAAAATTTTGGCTTCTGCAGAGCAGTCAATGAGGGAATCCGTGCGTCTAAGGCGCCATATGTCCTGCTTTTGAACAACGACACAGAGGTGGCAGAGGATTTTGTGGAGCAGATGCTTGCCGCGATCCGACGGCATAAGGATGCTTTTTCCTGTGCGGCCCGTATGGTGCAGTATCATGACAGAGACAAGATTGATGATGCCGGAAATTACTACTGTGCTCTTGGATGGTCTTTTGCAAGGGGAAAAGGCAGGGACATCCATACTTATGAAAAAGAAGAGCAGATATTTGCTGCATGTGGCGGGGCAGCCATTTACAGAAAAAGAATACTGGAAAAAATAGGCTGTTTTGACGAGGAGCATTTTGCTTATCTGGAAGATACAGACATCGGCTACAGGGCACGGATTTATGGCTATGAAAACTGGTATGCTCCGGAAGCTGTTGTTTATCATGTGGGAAGTGGTACAAGCGGATCCCGTTATAATCAGTTTAAGACCAGATATTCTTCCAGGAACAATGTTTATCTGATCTATAAGAATATGCCGTTGCTGCAGATTATTCTGAACCTTCCCTTCCTGGTCGTTGGATTCGGGATAAAGTTTCTTTTTTTTACTGTCAAGGGAATGGGGAAAGAATATCTTGCAGGGATTAAAAACGGATTTTCTATTAGTCTGAAAGGCAAAAAAGTACCGTTTTCTTTTAAAAATATGCCGAATTACTGTAAGATCCAGCTGGAATTATGGATAAATATGTTTCGGAGACTGGCGGCGTAAAGTCGTTTTTACAGGGATTCAGACGGTTATTATAAAATAATCTGTAAGAAATGATTGATTTTAAAAACCAAGTATTATAAGATAGACGTAACTATTCAGCAGTTACAGACAGACACAATGAAACGGATCGAGGTGTCATAGATTCATGCAGGATAATCAGAAGACTTTCAGCCGGCGCATGATGCTGATGGATATATTCATCCTTGTAGTTTCCTATATAATCGCGTGGTATCTGCGATTTATGGGACCGTTTGCGTATTCCGCAGAAAAAGGACTGAGTTTTTCCCAGTATATGCTTGCGCTGGTATTTATTGTTCCGGGATATATGCTTCTCTATCAGGCATTTACTTTATATGAGCCGCTGCATATGCAGGGGCGCCGGCTTATGCTTGCCAATATCATCAAGGCAAATGTGCTGGGAATGCTTGCTTTTGTATTCCTTTTATATATGATGAAAGAGGGACATTATTCCCGACTGACAGTATATATCTTTTGCGGTGTAAATATTGTTCTGGAGTGGTGTGGCAGAATGGCAGTTTTTCTGTTTCTCCAGAATATGCGCAAAAAAGGTCTGAACCAGAAACAGATCATACTGGTGGGATACAGCCGTGCGGCAGAAGAATATATAGACAGGATCGAAGCGAACCCCCAGTGGGGATATGTTGTCAGAGGGATCCTTGACGATAATGTTCCGGCAGGGACTTTGTATAAAGGGGTTAAGGTTATAGGCAGGATTGCCAATCTTACCGTGATCCTTCCCACGAACAGACTGGATGAGATTGCGATCACTCTTGGGTTAAGTGAATACTATCGTCTGGAAGAAATCGTTGCCATGTGTGAAAAATCAGGTGTGCATACAAAATTTATTCCGGATTATAATAAGATCATCCCTACAAAGCCATATACGGAAGACATCCTGGGACTTCCGGTGATCAATATACGGTATGTTCCTTTAAGCAATACTTTCAATGCTATGGTGAAACGTGTGATGGATATTTTAGGTTCTATTGCAGCGATCATCGTATCCTCTCCGGTAATGGCTTTGATGTGTATACTGATAAAAGCAACTTCACCGGGACCGCTGATCTATAAACAGGAACGTGTAGGGCTTCATAATAAGACGTTCTGGATGTATAAGTTCCGTTCTATGGAGATACAGCCGGAGGCAGAGGAAAAAAAGGCATGGACAGTAAAAAATGATCCCCGTGTAACAGGGATCGGCAGGTTTATGCGAAGAACAAGTATTGATGAGCTTCCACAGCTTTTTAATATACTCAGAGGAGATATGAGCCTGGTAGGTCCAAGACCGGAACGGCCTTTCTTTGTGGAAAAATTCCGGGAAGAAATTCCCAGATACATGGTAAAGCACCAGGTTCGTCCGGGACTGACCGGATGGGCTCAGGTAAATGGATATCGCGGAGATACTTCCATCAGAAAACGTATTGACTGTGACCTTTATTATATTGAAAACTGGAGTATCGGATTTGATATTAAGATCCTGTTCCTGACGATTTTTAAAGGTTTCATAAATAAAAATGCATATTAAAGAATAAGGGGAAAGAAGATGGCAAAACCAAGATCAAAAACAAAGAAGATACTGTTTGCAGTAGAGATTATCGTACTCCTTCTGTTTATTGGCGGTCTTTATGTTTACGGACAGCTGAATTCCAAAATGGACAAGATCCAGCAGCCGGCAGCAGATACCAGCCAGATCCAGGTGAATCAGGAAGTACAGGAATCTATTGAGGCGGAAACATCCAAGCTGACAGGTTTCACTACTTATGCGCTGTTTGGTATTGACCACAGAGATAAAAGTGCAGTGGGCGGCATGAACAGTGATACTATGATCATTGCAAGTGTGAATAATGATACCAAGGATGTAAAGCTTGCTTCAGTATACAGAGATACACTTTTGAATGTTTATGGCGAAACCTATTCCAAAGCCAATGCAGCTTATGCCAAAAGTCCGGCAGAAGCAGTGAGCATGCTGAACAGGAATATGGACCTGAACATTACAGATTATGCAACAGTAAACTTTAATGCACTGGCTTCTATTGTTGATGCTCTTGGCGGTCTGGATATTGACATGTCCTATGCAGAGATCGAGCATATGAACAATTACTGCGTAGAAACTTCAGCAGATATTGGCAAGGATTATACACCTATCGAACTGCCGGAGAGACCGGAAGATATCGAAAAAATCGACTACCGTTATCATCTGAACGGTGTACAGGTAACTGCTTACTGTCGTATCCGTTATACAGCAAGTCTGGATATGGGACGTACAGAGAGACAGCGAAAAGTAATCCAGCTGATCGTTCAGAAGGCGAAGAAAGCAGGACTTCCTACAATCTTTAAGATTATGGATGAAGTATTCCCTATGGTAGAGACCTCTGTAGATAAAACGGAGATCCTTCAGCTTCTTCCTATTATGATCGGATACAGTATGAATGAAACAGTAGGATTCCCTACAGCGTTTAAGTTTTCTAACGTAAAAGGCAGTGTGATCGTTCCTACAGCCGAAGGAACCTCAGACGTGGATCTGGTTTCCAATGTTGTAGCGCTTCACAAATTCCTTTATGGAGATGAGGCATATGTGCCATCCAGTACAGTTCAGGATATCAGTGCCAAGATTGCGGAGATCGTCAGTGGACTGGGTGCCCTGGAGGATACACAGGTTATCACACCGGAAACAGAAAATACAACAAACGATACCATTATCTTTGAAAACGATGGTAATGGATGGTCAGACAATACCGGGGATTATGTAGATCCGGGAACTGGAGACAGCAGCGGTGGAAGCGGAGATGGAAACTGGACAGATCCAGGAACCGGTGATGGAAGTGGAGACGGTTCCGGCGGCGGAGACTGGACAGATCCGGGAACAGGTGACGGCGGCGGTTCCGTAGAAGGCGGCGACGGAAGCACAGATGCAGGCGGCTCTGTAGAGGGCGGCGACGGAAGTGCAGAAAGTGTTGGCGGCGACAGCGGAGAAGTTGTATCAGGCGAAGCAGCATAATAAAGAATTATTTTAAGGGAATTTCTTCAAAAGAGAAATTCCCTTTTTAAAAGAAAGGGATAAAATGGATACAAAAAAAATCGATGTGATCATTCCTGTATATCGTCCGGGGAGAGAATTTTCACAGCTTCTGGAACGTCTGGAAAAGCAGGATTATCCGATCAGCAGAATTATTATCATGCATACGGAAGAAGGTTCCTGGGAGGAAAAATGGGAAAAAAACCATCCGATACTGGAAGTTCATCATTTGAAAAAACAGGAATTTGACCATGGAGGTACCAGAAAAAGAGCATCAGAGTTATCCGATGGAGAAATCATGGTTTTTATGACACAGGATGCACTTCCGGCAGATGCTTCTTTGATCAGTAAACTGGTAAAAGCTCTAACCGCACAGGAAAATATCGGAGCAGCATATGCCCGCCAGCTTCCTTCTCCATCCTGCAGTTTTGTAGAGTCTTATACAAGAGCATTTAACTATCCGGAAAAATCTTCTGTAAAAACAGAGAAGGATCTGCCGAAATATGGGATCAAAACATTTTTCTGTTCAAATGTGTGTGCGGCGTACAAAAAAGAAATATATGAAAAACTGGGAGGTTTTGTTGAAAAAACCATATTTAATGAGGATATGATCTATGCGGCAGGATTGATACAAAAAGGATTTGGGATTGCTTATGCTGCTGATGCAAAGGTGATCCATTCCCATAATTATACCTGCAGTCAGCAGTTTCACAGAAATTTTGACCTGGGCGTATCCCAGGCAGAGTATCATGAGATCTTCGATTCTGTACCTTCGGAAGGAGAAGGGATCCGTCTGGTGAAAAAAACATTTGTCCATCTTCTGAAATCTGGAAAGTGGCATCTGATCCCGGGCTTTGTTTTGCAGAGCGGATGTAAATATGCGGGATATCTGGCAGGAAAGCGATACAGAAAGCTGCCTCGAAAACTGCTTCTCTGGTGTACGATGAACAAGTCCTATTGGAATTGACAGGGCTTCGGCGCGTTCTTCCTGTGAACACGTTTTTTTAAAGGAGTTGTC
This sequence comes from uncultured Blautia sp., assembly GCA_900553515.1. Taxonomy (GTDB): domain Bacteria; phylum Bacillota; class Clostridia; order Lachnospirales; family Lachnospiraceae; genus Blautia_A. The sequence goes on from USDN01000021.1 coordinate 39,174, forward strand.
ACATTTTGAACACAATTCCCTGTTACACTTGAGTCATAAATAAAAAGAAAATGACAACGGAGAGGAGCAAAACCATGGATAATGATAACAATTGGGGACAGGATGCTCCGCAGGATCAGAATAGATGGAATGAGAGAGAAATTCATCCGGCGCCGGTTCCGCATTATGACCATTATCAGATGCATCGAAACAGTGCTGAACCGGAGAAAAATCCCCCGCAGAAAAATAAAAAAAGAAAACATACAGCTGGCAGGAAAATTGCAGGAACCATTGCACTGGCGGTTGTTTTTGGAGTGACAGCCAGCGCTGTGTTCCAGGCTTCCAATTTTGCAGCAGAAAGATATCTGGGAACAGGGGAACGTACGGAGACAGTCCAGCCTATATCCAGGACAGAATTGTCAGCCTCAGATTCGGCGGCTTCATCAGCCGGAAACAATTCAGAAGGCATTGGTTCAGTGGCAGAGGTTGCCGCAGCAGCCATGCCGTCAGTTGTTGCCATTACTTCTGTGAGTATCCAGGAGATTCCCAGTTTTTTCAGTATGTATACCTTTGGTTCTTATGGAACGCAGCAGTTTTCCAGTGAAAGCAGCGGATCTGGTATTATTGTGGGAGAAAATGACGATGAACTTCTGATTGCCACCAATAATCATGTTGTAGAGAATGCGACCACCTTAAGTGTATGTTTTATTGGTGATGATGTTGCTGATGCAGAAAAAGAACTTCAAAATATCAGCCACGATGATATTAATGTAGAAGATGCGGTAAGCGCCAAAATCAAAGGAACAGATGCACCAAACGATCTGGCAGTAGTAGCTGTACAAAAATCTGATATCCCGGAGGATACGCTTTCTGAGATCAAGATTGCACAGATAGGGGATTCGGACGGACTGCAGGTAGGAGAGCAGGTGGTTGCCATCGGAAATGCACTGGGATATGGACAGTCTGTTACTTCCGGATGGGTCAGCGCCCTGGACAGAAGTATTGCGTCAGAGGATGTGACAACATCAGGACTGATACAGACTGATGCAGCTATCAATCCCGGAAACAGCGGCGGTGCACTTCTAAATATGAATGGAGAGCTGATCGGCATCAATTCTGCAAAATATGCAGATAATGCAGTAGAAGGAATGGGATATGCTATTCCGGTCTCCACAGCGCAGCCTATTTTGGAAAAACTTATGAACCGTCAGACAAGAGATAAGGTACAGGAATCAGAAGCCGGATATCTGGGGCTTGAGGCTGGAGATATGACGGTTGAGGCTCTGGAAATGTATGATATGCCGGCAGGCGCTTTTGTTCTTGAAGCGATAGAAGGGGATCCGGCTGCTAATGCAGGGATCCGCAGAGGTGACGTGATTGTGGAAATGGACGGGCAGGCAGTAACAGGAGGATCGGATCTGATCGAAAAACTTTCTTATTATGCGGCAGGAGAGACTGTAGAGATGGTCATTTCCCGTCCGGTCAACGGGGAGTATATGGAGCAGAGTGTGGAAGTGACACTGGGGTCCAGATAGGGTGAGTTCAAAAGAGAGAGTTTATATGGATTATGTCCATTAAGACTTTCTCTTTTTTATGTACTCTTTTATTCAAAATATTATTGCCAAAAATAAATACTATGATTATTAAAAAAATTACTGTTTCTGGAAATAATGATTCTCGTGTCTTTTAGGGCTAGTCGTCGCGCTAGCGGTTTGGTACAATAGATATATAATTTAGATGGCTTAAAAATATTAAAGTAAGCAAAGGCATTTATTATTTGTTTTTTAGAAAGTGAATTGATTGAAAAAGAGAGGGAATGTTCGATGGTACTTAGCAGAGAAGAACTGACAGAGATTATGAATATTGCAAATATATATCGTCCTTCTTGGTCTTGGAACTTTAAAACAACAGATGAATTGAAGGAAAGTGAGATATATGAAGCTTTGAGTACATATGCGAAGGGCTGCAATAAAGATAAGATTATAGGTATTTGTAGTATAAGATCGGAAGAGGGGATTTTGTTAGCAGAAGATGCTTTGTATAGTCATTATTTTGTTTGTGGAAAAATAGATAAAACTTTGAATTATCTGCCAATTTATGGGATTTCCAAAATAACATGGATAAATTATAATCATTTAAATGTTTTTTATGAAAATAGAAGTGTAAGGGAGAAAATATATGTCAATATTTTTAAAGATATGATCAATACACTTCTGACGGAGATTATGAAAAAGGAAACGAAGAATAGAACAAAAACTCAAGTCATGCCAGAATGGCAGTCTCCTGAACATGTGGATTATGTATTAGAGCCACCGTATGTATTGATATAGATCTCATAATAGAGGTAGGTGATATATTGATATTGGGTCCGGGAGTGAGTTATCAGGTATTCTTATAAAAAGCGAGACTATATGAAAAAGGGAGAAGAAGTACTCGATGGCGCTTAGTAGAGATAAATTAACCCATTGTGCTAGTTAATATAAAAAACTTCAACAAAATATGTTATCCTATA
>USDN01000022.1 GCA_900553515.1 uncultured Blautia sp.
TGCCGGAGGTAGCATTTGCAGGAAAATCCAATGTGGGGAAATCCTCCCTGATCAATGGACTGATGAACCGGAAATCTCTGGCACGTACCAGCGGACAGCCGGGAAAGACCCAGACCATTAATTTTTATAAGATCAACGGAGAAATGTATCTTGTGGACCTTCCAGGCTATGGATATGCAAAAGTCTCTCAGGCGGAAAAAGAAAAATGGGGAAAAATGATCGAAAAATATCTCCATACTTCTAAAAATCTGAAAGCAGTTTTTCTTCTTATTGATATTCGTCATGAGCCTTCTGCGAATGACAGACAGATGTATGACTGGATTCTTCATAATGGCTATGACCCCATTATCATAGCCACAAAGCTGGATAAGCTGAAAAGAAGCCAGGTTCAGAAGCATTTGAAAATGGTTCGTGAGGGACTTCAGGTAAAAAAAGGAACCTCAGTGATCGCATATTCAGCAGAGACAAAACAGGGACGAGAAGAAATCTGGGAGCTGATCGACTCTCTGACAGGAACAGAAGAGCCTGCAGAAGAAGTCTGAAAGGATAAAAAATGGGAATCATCAAAGCTTTAAAAGTTGGATTTGATTATTTTAAATATGATGATGACGGTAATGTCCAGGAAACACAAAGAGCCGTAGATAATGTCAATGTAGACATTCAGGAGGGAGAGTTTGTAGCAATCCTTGGTCATAATGGCTCCGGTAAATCTACGTTTGCAAAACACATCAATGCACTTCTTCTTCCTACGGAAGGCACCGTCTGGATCGATAACATGGATACTCTGAAGGAACCGGATCTGTGGAAGATACGACAGAAAGCGGGAATGGTGTTTCAGAATCCGGACAACCAGATCATTGGTACGATTGTAGAGGAAGATGTAGGATTCGGACCGGAAAATATGGGTGTGCCTACAGAGGATATCTGGAAACGAGTGGAAGAAAGCCTGAGTAAAACAGGAATGGCCGCTTATCGTCATCATTCTCCAAATAAGCTTTCCGGAGGTCAGAAACAGCGAGTTGCCATAGCCGGGGTTATGGCAATGCGCCCCCGGTGCATTGTATTGGATGAGCCTACGGCGATGCTTGATCCAAATGGAAGAAAAGAAGTACTGGAGGCAGTACACCAGCTGAACAAACAGGAAAAGGTAACCGTTGTGCTGATCACTCATTATATGGAAGAGGTTATCAATGCAGATCATGTCTATGTTATGGATGAAGGACATGTAGTGATGGAGGGGACGCCAAGAGAGATTTTTTCTCAGGTAGAAACTCTTAAAAAATACAGACTGGATGTGCCTCAGGTCACACTTCTTGCACATGAACTGAAAAAATCCGGAGTTGATCTTCCGGATGGAATCCTTACTACGGAAGAACTGGTGAATGCCTTATGTCAATAGAGTTAAAAAATATAACATATACCTACAGCCCGGGGACGGCATATGAGATCCATGCGCTGAAGGACATTAATCTGAATATTCCTGACGGACAGTTTATCGGAGTGATCGGTCACACAGGAAGTGGAAAGTCTACGCTGATCCAGCATCTGAATGCTCTGATTCAGCCTACCTCGGGAACTATCCTTTATAATGGAGAGGATGTATGGGCAGAGAAGTACGACAGGAGAAGTCTGAGAAGCCAGGTAGGGCTTGTATTTCAATATCCGGAACATCAGCTTTTTGAAAGTGATGTACTCTCTGATGTTTGTTTCGGACCTATGAACCAGGGCATGAGCAGGGAGGAAGCAGAAAAGGAAGCAAAAAAAGCACTTCTTCAGGTTGGGTTCAAAGAAAAAAATTTCAGCAAATCTCCATTTGAACTTTCCGGAGGTCAGAAAAAAAGAGTTGCCATAGCCGGAGTCCTTGCCATGAACCCTAAGATCCTGATTTTGGATGAGCCTACAGCGGGACTGGATCCGAAAGGACGGGATGAGATTCTGGATCAGATCGCAGAGCTTCATAAGGTTCGGGGCATTACAATCATTCTGGTATCTCACAGCATGGAGGATGTGGCAAAATATGTAGAAAGGCTGATCGTGGTCAATCATGGAAAGATTGCTTTTGACGATACGCCCAGAAATGTTTTTGCACATTATCAGGATCTGGAAGCCATGGGGCTTGCTGCACCTCAGATCACTTATATCATGCATGCACTGAAAGAAAAGGGATTGGATGTAGATCCGGATGCAACCACAGTGGAGGAAGCTGGGAAAGATATCTTGAGAGCACTGCAGGAAGCAGGTTCTCCGCTTTTGAAGGGAGGACGAAAAGATGATTAGAGATATTACTATCGGTCAGTATTATCCGGCAGATTCGCTTCTTCATAGATTAGATCCGAGAACCAAGCTGATGGGTACACTGATATTTATCATCTCTGTATTTTTATTTCATACAATACCGGGATATGCAGTAGCGACGATATTTTTGGCGGCTCTGATCAAAATATCCAAAGTGCCTGTGAAATTTATTTTCAAGGGTCTGAAAGCTATTTTTGTAATCCTTATCATTACTATGATCTTTAATGTATTTCTGACTCCGGGAGAGGTGATCTGGAAACTGGGATTCCTGAAAATGACGAAAGAGGGAATTTCCCTGGCAGTAAGAATGGCGATCCGTTTGATCTATCTGGTGATTGGTTCTTCTCTTATGACACTGACAACTACACCGAACCAGCTTACAGACGGACTGGAAAGAGGTCTTCGTCCGTTAAACAGACTTCATGTGCCGGTTCACGAGATTTCTATGATGATGTCGATTGCCCTTCGTTTTATCCCGATCCTGCTGGAAGAGACTGATAAGATCATGAAGGCTCAAATTGCCAGAGGTGCAGATTTTGAAAATGGAAATCTGATCCAGAAGGTAAAAAATATGGTTCCTCTTCTGGTACCTCTTTTTATCTCTGCATTTCGCAGAGCCAATGACCTTGCAATGGCTATGGAAGCCCGCTGTTATCATGGAGGGGATCATCGGACACAGATGAAACCTCTCTGTTACGAAAAAAGAGATCATGTAACATATTTAATCCTGGCAGCTTACCTGGCTGTTGCCATTACATTTCGGGTGGTGGGCATATGAAAAGAGTAGGACTTGTAGTTGCTTATGACGGTACGAATTACTGTGGCTGGCAGATCCAGCCTAACGGAATCACCATTCAGGGTGTTCTGAATGATGCACTGTCAGAGCTTCTGGGAGAAGAGATAGAGACTATCGGCGCCAGCAGGACAGATGCAGGAGTTCATGCACTGGGAAATGTAGCGGTATTTGATACCAATACAAGAATACCGGGAGAAAAAATATCTTATGCATTAAACCAGAGACTTCCGGAAGATATCCGGATCCAGCTTTCGGAGGAAGTAGAACCAGATTTTCATCCAAGGTACTGTGACAGTGAAAAAACATATGAATACAGGATCCTGAACAGGAAGTTTCCGGTTCCCACAGAGCGTCTTTATTCTTATTTTTATCATTATAAGCTGAATGTGGCAAAGATGCAGGAGGCAACCTCCTATCTGATCGGACGTCACGACTTTGCCAGCTTCTGTGGGACAGGAGCTCAGGTAAAATCAACAGTTCGTACAGTGACCGGGATCGATGTATGGAGAGACGGAGATATTGTTACGATCCGGGTTTGCGGAGAAGGCTTTTTGTATAACATGGTACGGATCATTGCCGGAACGCTGATCCAGGTAGGAAACGGACAGTATCCGCCGGAACGTGTCCGCGATATCCTGGATGCCTGTGACAGATCTGTGTCCGGACCTACGGCTCCGGCTCACGGACTGACTTTAATGGGTATTGAATTTTTTGACTGATATTCAGGAGATGTAAGTTTATTATGATTGAATTGTTGGCTTCTTTATTCATCAAAGACAGACGAAATTATACTTCGCCTGCTGTCCGTCAGGCTTATGGAACACTTTGCGGAGCCGTGGGTATCGGGCTGAATATTCTTTTGTTTCTGGGAAAATGGACTGCAGGATTTTTGAGTGGTTCCATTGCTATTACCGCAGATGCATTTAACAATCTGTCAGATGCAGGATCGTCCATCATTACTTTAATCGGATTTCGGATCTCCGGGCAGAGACCAGATCCGGAGCATCCATTCGGACATGGAAGGATGGAATATATTTCCGGTCTTCTGGTTTCGGTAGCTATCCTGATCATGGGATTTGAACTGGTGAAATCTTCTGTAGAAAAACTGTTTCGTCCAGAACCGGTTGAGAGCAGTCCAGTGATCATCGGCATACTGGCGGCGTCTATTCTTGTAAAGGTATATATGTTTTATTATAACCGTGCAGTAGGGAAAAAGATAGAAAGTGCTGCCATGCATGCAACAGCCATGGACAGCTTAAGTGATACCATATCCACAGCCCTTGTACTTGCGGCAACTCTCATCAGCCAGTATACAGGACTTCTTCTTGATGGCTGGTTTGGTATTCTGGTAGGACTTTTTATTCTTTATACCGGAGCATCTACCATTAAAGAAACTATGGATCTTCTTCTTGGACAGCCGCCAAAGGAGGAGTTTATTGACGAGATCCATGAGATCGTAACCTCTCATGATCTGGTTTACGGCATTCACGATCTGATCGTTCATGATTATGGTCCTGGTCGTCTGATGATCTCACTTCATGTAGAAGTTGATTCAGAAGGCGATATCCAGGCTATCCATGAGCAGATCGACCATATTGAAAATGAACTTCAGGAGAAACTGCATTGTTCAGCTACCATCCACATGGATCCAATTGTGACCAATGATGAAGAAGTAGTAGAAATGCGGCAAAAAGTGAATGCCCTTGTTCAGGAAACAGATGCAACGTTTAGTATGCATGATTTCCGTATGGTAAAGGGACCTACCAGCACTAATCTGATCTTTGATGTGTCTGTACCAAGTGGATGTAAGAGTACAGATAATGAGATCATGAACAGTCTGAAGGATAAGATCCGAAAGCTTCCCGGAAGCAAATATTTTCCGGTGATCCAGATTGACCATGAGTACTACTGATTCCTCATAACAGTCGGGATCCAAAAAACAGGAGAGATTCAGAGCTGTCTGCCCAGCCTTTCAAGAAGATCTCCCTGAAGATAATAAGTGGTTTCATAATGAAGGAACGCCATGGAGTTTTCATCCCACAGCAGCATCAGCTTAGGCGGAAACTCATCATCCCCTTCCCAGAACTGAAGCAGTACAGGAAAGTAGGGAGTGACCGGGATCATGCAGGTAAGATCTGCACTGGCGAAAGATTTTTGAGGGCTTCCGCCAAGAGACACACATGCTTTTTGCAGCTCCTGGATATGATTTTGAAAGAGATCTGCGTATTTTTGAGAAAAGCCCAGAGCATCAGGACCTCCCATAACAGCAAATTTACTGACAGGACACCAGCTTCCGGATAATCCGGGAGCTGTTTCTGTTTCAGGATAACATAAAAGATCATAAATGGTCATTACGGTGTCGTAACAGCGGCATTCTCTCCAGATATCTTCTGTGAGGTTTTCCTGTATCTGACCGGTTTTCCGGCTGATCCGGTATGGAGTGTGGAGATAATCCAGATAGATCCACATTTCGTCTGCGGTCAGATGAAACCGCCGGATCAACATTTCCTGGTCATATTCCATAAAAATTTTTTTTCCGATATCTACCTGAAGATCATAGTTGGAAGGGGGATTGTTCGTTTTCATTGAGAGCTCCTTTTTTATCTATGTGGAAGATAGTTTTGCGAAGAATCTGTCGGTTGAAGGTTAAATGCATGGTCATCATTTCTTTTGCCCAGGAAGCATCATGTTGTTTTAATGCTTCCAGGATATCTCTGTGTCGGGCGACTGTTTCTGGCGCTTTTTCACGACCAGTGTACTGAATAAACAGTTCGGTAGCTTTGCGGATGATGGGAATAAGATTGGGAGCGACCAGATTTCCGCTGGCTTCTGCAATGCAGATATGAAAGTCCACATCTTCTTCTGCGCGGATCTGTCCCTGAGAGGAGAGAAGATCGGCTTGAGCACAGAGTTTTTCTAATCTATCAATTTGGTTGGAAGTAATATTTTGTGCAGCCAGAAATGCAATCTGAGGTTCTACCATCATACGGAATTCCAGAAGATCCCAGGTTAATTTTTTCTTATCAGTGATAAAGCCCAGACCAAGGGGATCCTCTGTGATCCCTTTTTTGTTGGAAATATAAGTGCCAGAGCCCTTGTGTACCTCCAGAACGTTCCTGGACACAAGGATTTTGACAGCCTCTCTGATTGTTCCTCTGCTGACATTCAGTTTTCTTGCCATTTCTAATTCTGTTTCAATGCGGTCGCCGGGTCTCAAATTCTGCTTCTGAATATAACTATTTATTTGATCGGCAATGGTTTTTGCAAGACTTGTATTTTTAGATTGATTATTTTTAATGGTTTTCTCCATAACGTCTCCAAATATAATATGTATTTTTTGTAGTGTACCTTTTTTTGACAGATACGTCAATAATGGGTTCATTATTTTGTAAAATATGTCTATAGCTAATTATATAAGAATATGTATAATAAAATGTAGGACAAATTGATAAAAATATATCATTACAAAGCAAGAAATAAAAGAAAAACTATATAAATTGAAAAAATATGTAGGACAAATAATGAGAGGAGAATAGGAAAAATGGCAGAGTTACTGACAATTGGAGAGACAATGGCAACGTTTACCCCAGGATATCCTGGGCCTCTGCGGTATGCAGATAATTTTCACATGCGCATTGCCGGAGCAGAAAGCAATACAGCCATCGGAGCTGCTAAGCTTGGGATTAAGACTGAATGGTACAGCCGACTGGGAGATGATGAATTCGGAAGGTTTGTATGTAATCGTATTCGATCGGAAGGTGTGCGCTGTGACCACGTTGTTTTTGATGAAAAGTATTGCACAGGAATAATGTTTAAAGAGCAGAGCGCAGGAGAAACCAGGGTTACTTATTACAGGAAAGACAGCGCTGCTTCCGGTATGTCACAGGCAGATCTGAAACCGGAGTTTTTTTCCGGAACAAAAATAATACATATGACAGGGATTACTCCAGTATTAAGCAGCAGCTGCAGAGAAATGACAGAAGGAGCCTTTGCTCTGGCGAAGAAAAAAGGAATCGCTGTCAGTTTTGATCCCAATATACGTCAAAAACTCTGGAAAGAAGATGAACATAAGCAATTATTAAAAGAGCTGGCATTGGACAGTGATATCCTGTTAATGGGAAAAGATGAGGGAAAGTTTCTTTTTGGAACAGAAGAGGCAGATCATCTCTGCGACATAGTGTTTACAAAGGGAAGGGCAAAATATCTGGCAGTTAAAAACGGAGAGGCGGGAGCCGTTGTTTCTGACAGAGAGCATATAATAAAAATTTTGCCGTTTCCATGTCGGTGTTTAGATCCGGTAGGAGCAGGAGACGGATTTAATGCCGGGTTTCTGGCCGGAATACTGAGTGGAAAATCCCTGGAAAAATGCGGTCAGATGGCCGGAATCTGTGGTGCGCTGGCGACACAGTGTACAGGGGATGTGGAAGGATATCCGGACAAAAAACAGATGGAGCAGATACTTTCAGGAACACAAATTGTTTATCGGTAGGAGGAAAAATTATGGATATGTATGAAATTGTAAAAAAGAATCCGGTGCTGGCGATTTTGAGAAATATTCCGCTGGAAAAAACAATCGACTATGCGCAGGCTGTCGCAGATGGAGGCATTTCTTTTTTTGAAGTAGCACTGAACAGTCCGGAGGCCTGCAGACAGATCCGGATGCTGAGAGATCATTTTGGTGACAAATGTTTGATTGGTGCCGGAACGGCCATTACAGTGGAACGTGTAAAGGAGGCTTCAGATGCAGGCGCACAGTTTTATCTTACCCCAGGTACTCCACCGGATGTGCTTGCATACTGCGCGGACAGAAAATATGACGTGCTTCCTGGTGTACTTACGCCCTGTGATGTGGCGTTGTGTGCAGAATACGGATACAAAACAATGAAGCTTTTTCCGGCAGGAAGTATGCCGAGGAACTATGTCAGAGATCTGAAAGGTCCCTTTGACGATACGAATTATGTGGCGATAGGCGGAGTGACGCCAGAAAATATCAGAAGCTTTTTTGAGGTCGGATATATTGGAGCAGGGCTTGCCGGAAGTCTGATGCCAAGAGAAATCATTGGGAAGTCTGATTGGAAGTCCGGATCCTGCTATGTCAGGAAACTGGTAGAAAATGCTTTAAGGGAGGAAATCTAGATGAAGATCACAGCAGTAAATACATATTATGTAAGACCGAGATGGGGATTTGTAGAAATTGAAACGGACCAAGGCATCAGTGGATGGGGAGAAGCAGTGCTTGAAGGACATTGCGGTTCAGTTCTTGCCTGTATAAATGAAATGAAGGAATATCTGATCGGCAGAAATCCGGGAAATATTGAGGATATCTTCAATGTACTGTACAGAGCCGGATTTTACAGAGGCGGCGGAGTGATGATGAGCGCAATTTCCGGTATTGATCAGGCCTTATGGGATATAAAAGGGAAGAAGCTTGGCGTACCGGTATATGAGTTGTTGGGCGGAGCATGCAGAGATAAAATGAGGGTGTACAGCTGGATTGGAGGAGATCGTCCAAGTGATGTGGGAACAGCGGCTTTGGAAAAGAAAAAAGCAGGTTTTACAGCTGTAAAAATGAATGCAACAGAGGAACTGCAGATTGTGGACACCTATGATAAGGTGGATGCAGTGCTGGAACGTGTGGCTGCGATCAGGGAAAGTTGCGGCAGGTATTTTGGTATTGCCATTGATTTTCATGGCCGTGTTCATAAGCCTATGGCAAAAATTCTGGCGAAAAAGCTGGAAGAGTTTGAACCAATGTTTATTGAAGAGCCGGTACTGTGTGAAAATATGGAATACTTTCCTGAAATTGCAGCCAGCTGCAATATTCCCATTGCAACTGGGGAACGGCTGTTTACTAAATATGATTTCAAACGACTTCTTTCTGTTGGAGGTGTAGATATTATACAGCCGGATTTAAGTCATGCAGGAGGAATCACAGAGGTTCGGAAAATTGCTGCTATGGCAGAAGCTCATGATGTAGCTTTGGCGCCTCACTGTCCGTTAGGACCGATTGCCCTTGCCAGCTGCCTGAATGTAGACGCAGTGTCTTATAATGCATTTATACAGGAGCAGAGCATGGGAATCCATTATAATGTTGGAAAAAGTGTTCTGGATTATGTTCATAATAAAGGAGATTTTGCTTTTATAGACGGATATGTCCAGCTTCCGAAATGCCCGGGTTTGGGAGTGGAAGTAAACAAAGAACTGGTTCTGGAGGAGAATAAAAAGCCACATTCATGGAAAAATCCACTTTGGAGACATCAGGACGGCTCTGTGGCCGAGTGGTAAAAAGATGATTTTGTCCATACTGCTGGAATGATTTGTCCATGTACTTTTTCCATTAAGAAAAGCTATAATAATCTCAACAGATACAGAAAAAATACGAAATGGAGGAAGTATCATGAAAAGAAAAGTTATTAGTGCAATTCTCTGTATGTCCATGATTTTTGGATGTGCGACCACAGTATTTGCAGGAGAGGAAAACGAAGCAAAGACCTTTGATGGAGAAGAAATTTCTATTCTCTGGGTATCCAACAGCACAATGGACGGAATTAATGCTGTGATTGAAGCGGCAGAAGAAAAGCTGGATATCAAAATTTCTCTTGAGCAGGCACCGGGAGGAGAGGACGGAGACAATGTGGTAAAGACCAGACTGGCATCAGGAGATATGGCAGATCTGCTCAGTTATAACTGTGGTTCTCTTCTGGCATCTCTGAATCCGGCAGAATATTTTGAGGATATCACTGCTGACTATGCGGATAAGCTGGATGCCAATTTTGTTACAGCAGCAGGGGTTGACGGAAAGTTGTATGGAATTCCTGCAACAGCATCTCAGGCAGGAGCTGTTTTATATAATATTGAGATGTATGAGAAATATGACCTTGAGGTTCCAAAAACCTGGGACGAGTTTATTGCAAACTGTGAAGTACTGAAAGAAGCTGGGGAAACAGCAGTTCTTGGAACAGATGGAGACAGCTGGACAAGTCAGGTTACATACCTTGGAGACCATTATAATGTATCAGCAGCAGAGCCGGAATTTGCAGCAAACTTCGAAGCAGGAAAGACTAAATATGCAGATTCCGAAGCGGGACTTGCAAGCTTCCAGAAAATTGAGGATCTGATTCCTTTCCTGAATGAAGATCATATGGCAACTACATATGATGACGGATGTGATATTATGATGGAAGATGGAGCAGCACACTGGATTATTCTTACCTCTGCATTAAGTAATATGTATGAGCTCTATGGTGAAGATGTAAATAAATTGGGATGCTTTGCAGTACCGGGAACAGATGCAGAAAATAACGGTCTTACTGTATGGGAGCCAAATGCAATTTATATGAATAAGAACAGTGAACATAAAGAGGCTGTTAAAGCATTTATGGACTTCTATATTTCAGAAGAAGGTCTTGATGTCTATACAGAGGCTGCTCTTCCATGTGGACCATACCTTGTAAATGGCTATGAGCTTCCGGAAAATTGCTATACAGCTGTAAAGCAGATGCAGGAAAACTATTTTGATACAGGACTTAACGCTGTTGCTCTTGAATTCCAGACAGCAGTAAAAGGTTCTAACTGCGCATCCATTTGTCAGGAGCTGATCTCCGGACAGACAACTGCAGCAGAAGCAGCGGCAAAATATGACGAAGACTGCAAAAAGCAGGCAGTACAGCTTGGTTTGGACTGGGAATGATTCAAGAATAATAAAAAATAGTCATGGATTTCAGACCACCTGTCAGATGTGCAGGTGGTCTGTTTCTCAGAAAGGAGACCTATGAACAAGAAGAAAACATATTCCACATGGTTCTTAGTTCCTGCGATGCTGATTTTTACTGTGCTTTTTCTGGTACCGATGGTACTTTCTTTATTCTTCAGTCTTACTGTATGGAATTTTAATGGTTTTGAATTTTGTGGATTCGATAACTTTGTTATGTTTTTTAAAGAACCTTCTCTTAGAATTGGTATCAGAAATTCCCTGATCTATGCGGTTCTTACCTGTGGTTTAAAATTAACAATTTCATTTTTTATTGCTTTGTTCCTTACATCCAAGATAAAAACAAAAACAATACAGCGCTCTATTGTATTTTTTCCTAATTTGGTAAGTACTGTGGCGGTTGGTATTATTTTTACAGCACTGATGCACCCGAGCAAGGGATTGTTTAACAAGGTTCTGGAAGTAATTGGAATTAATGGACCGGACTGGCTTGGAGATGTAAACCTTGCTCTGTTTTCCATTATTGGCGTTGATGTGTGGAAGGGCCTAAGTATTGCTACCGTTATTTTTATTGCAGGTATCCAGTCTATTGATAAAACCTATTATGAGGCAGCAATGGTTGACGGAGCTAATTTCTGGCAGAGACTGAAAAGTATTACAATTCCTTTATCACGCTCATCGATGAACTCCATTATCATTCTTTCTTTTATCGGTGGACTTCGAAGCTTTGACCTGATCTGGTCCATGACAGGAGGCGGTCCTGGATTTGCAACGGATGTAATGGCGTCAATTATTTATAAACAGTATGCTGCCGGTTATTATGGACTCTCTACGGCAGGAAATGTAATTATGTTTGTTGTTATTGCAATCATCGCATTCCCATTACAGAGATATCTCTTAAGCAAGGAGGTAGAATGATATGAAAAGAAAAAGACAAATCAAATATTTGCTAGGTGATATCATTGGATTAACTGTTTGCTTTTTTGTTTTCATTATTCCATTCCTTTTTATGGTAGTGAACTCCCTAAAAGAACGTAGGGAGGCAAACCGTTTAAGCCTCAGCCTGCCGGAGGTTCCCATATGGGAAAACTTTGTAGAGGTGCTGCAGACCAATGACTACCAGATTCTTACAGCATTTAAAAACAGCTTTATCCTGACTATTGGTTCTGTCCTCTGTCTTGTTGTATGCTGTTCTATGGCAGGGTATGTAATACAGAGAAGAAGAGACCGTACAACAAAAATCGCAAATAACATGATCATGGTAGGACTTATGATTCCGGCAGCTGTCCTTCCTACCATCTGGGTGCTGCAGGGGATTCATTTATATAAGACAATGCCAGGAATGATTCTCGTTGAGACAGCACTGCACATACCTTTTACAATTATGCTGTACCGGGGTTTTATGAGTACGATTCCAGTGGAACTTGAGGAAGCAGCGTTTATTGATGGATGTACTCCAGTGCAAATGTTTCGAACAATTATTTTTCCATTATTAAAGCCGGTTACTTCAACGGTAATTATATTGGACGCAGTAACGATTTTTAATGACTTTACAAATCCGTTGTATTTTTTTCCGGGAGCAGAGAATGTTACGGTACAGCTTACACTGTATAATTTTATGGGACAGTTTTCCAGCGCATACAATATGCTGTTTGCGGATGTACTGATTATAACGATTCCGATGCTGATTATCTTTTTGATCTTTAATAACAAGATTGTAGATGGTATGGTTGCCGGATCAGTAAAAGGTTGAAAAATATATATTAGAAGCACAGTGGCTGATATGGTATGATAATATTTTAGGAAAAGGAGGAATACATCATGAAATTTCGCAGCAGACTTATCCTGGGATATACATTATTAGCGATTGTCGCTTCTTTTTTAATCGGTGGCTTTTATAATTATTATTTGAAACAACGGTATCAAAGTAACATATACAATAATGCAAGAATTATTTCCACACAGGTTTTAAATAATCTGGAAGATGAGATGAATAAGATGGAGCAGGCAATGCTGTCTCTGCTTTCAGATCTGGATGTGCTGCAGGCTATTCGTAACCTGTCTGTTAAGATGGAAAATCCAGAAGAAAATATTGTAACTATTGCAGAAGGAAAGCAAATTGTTAAGAATACTGTTTATACAGCATATAATCTGGATAATTTTTACAGAGTGATCGTATTTAATCAATATGGTTATATTGCGGCCAGCAGTTATATGCAGGATCGTCTTGTGGATACGGAGGTTAAAGTGGAAGAAATTCCCTGGATTACTAAGGTGCAGGGGACAAAAGGGAAAAATATACTTCTTCCTCTTCATCAGGATGACTGGGCAGCGGCTGAAAATGGACGTCAGGTGTTTTCTACCGTAAAAGAAATTCAGGGGAAAAAACTAGGGTTTATTGAAGTACAGCAAAGTGCGGATTACTTGAAAAATATACTTACCCTTCCGAATGAAACCGTACATGGGATTGTCTTAGATGAAAAGGGAGAGGTGTTTTGGGCATCAGAAAAACTGGATTCAGAGAATTATACTCAATATTTTGAAACAAAAGATTCTGTCTTTGAACAGGTAAATGAGAACACTGGAACCAGAGAACTTGTATGTATAAATTCCGGAAAAGAAACCGGGTTACGTCTGATTACAGTCCAGAAATGGTCGGATGCTGCTTTGACAGTATCCAACGGTTTGGAATCAGCCATTATTATGGGCGTTTCTTTTTTGATATTGTCTCTTTGCTTTATTGTTTTTATGGCCTGGTATCTTACGAAACCCTTGCAGGAATTGTGCGAAAAAATGGAACAGACACAATTGTCAAATCTGACAGATAAAATAGAAATCCAGAGTTCAGATGCAGATATCCAGGCATTAACAAAAGCATATCAGCATTTGGTAGAACGTCTTTCTAAATCTATACAAAAAGAGAAAAAACTCAGCCTTCTTCAGCTGCAGGCACAATTTGATACGTTGCAGGCTCAAATTAATCCGCATTTTCTCTATAATGTATTAAATGTGATTTCTCAGAGGGGAATGAAAAATGACGATGAGGTGATCTGTGAAATATGCGGGCATCTTGCATCCATGCTCAGGTATTCTACCAATACAAAAAACAGATATGCGTCTGTGCGGGAAGAAATGACATATACGCAGCAGTATTTCTATCTGATCAAGGCGCGGTTTGAGGACAGGGTAAAATTGAATATCGACATAGAAGAAAGCATTCTGGAGGAACATGTACCAAAGACAGTGATACAACAGATTACAGAGAACTGTATTAATCATGGATTTCATAACAGCACAGGAATTATGTGTGTTACTATACGGGGATATTTAAAAAGCGGCAGCTGGCTGATAGAGATTTCGGACAACGGACAGGGATTTGACGAAGAAGCTCTTTGCATTCTTTGTGAGAAAATGAAGGTTACCAGAAGACGCCTTTTTGAGGAAAGGAGCAATATTGAATTGGAAATTGGCGGAATGGGGCTGATAAATACTTATGCAAGGCTGCTTCTGATTTACAGTGATTCATTAATTTTTGAATTGAAAAATACAGAAAATGGCGCAATGGTGGTTTTTGGTGCAAAGACACAGAGAGAAGGAACAGAAAAATATGTATAAAGTGATTGTTGTAGATGATGAACCTGCAGCTCTTTCCCATATATGCTCTATCATAGCAAAAAAATGTCCTGATTATCAGGTTGTGACAACTGCAGAAAATGGAAATGAAGCTTTGGATAAGGTGCGGGCATTTTTGCCGGATCTTCTGATTTGCGATGTATCTATGCCTCTGATGAATGGAATTCAGCTGGCTGCAACAGTAAAAGAATTATATCCGGATATACTTTCTTTGATTGTCAGCGGATATTCTGATTTTGAATACGCAAAAGGAGCTTTGCAGTCAGGTGTCTGCGATTATATTTTGAAACCAGTAGTTCCTTCAGAACTGAAAAAAACTCTGGATATTATTTCTAAAAAAATACGAAGGAATTTATATCAACACAGAAATATTCTGATTCATCAAATATGCAATGGTTCGGAGTGTACTTTTAAAGAATTGAAAAGATGTTTTCAGTATAAGCGATACTACTGCGCTATTGTAAGACGTAATGGGCTGCCAAGAAGATTTTCTAAAAACAGCAGTATGGAGATTTTTTCAGATATTAACGAGCAGTTTATTATCTATGGGAGAGATGAGATGGAAGCTCTTTATATCATGCCGGAGGAAATTCTGTGTGGAAGTTCTATAGAGGACTATCTGAAAAAAATTGTAAAGAAGTTAGATATAGAAAGGGAATATGTAACTACTGTATATTATAAAGAAACTGTTTCTCTCCGGGAATTGAGCAGCTTTATTAAAAAATTGTATCAGACTCTGGATGCAGTGAGTGTGGTAGGCTGCAGTCAGATGCTGAAGGTAACGGACTGCGAAAAACGAATTTTAGATTCTGAAAACTATGCATCCATACAGGTGCTATTAGAAAATCTGGAATATCTTTTCCGGGATTCGCATTATGAAAAAGCAAAAAAAGAACTGACACGTCAGTATCTGGTATGGATAAATGAGAAAAAACCTCAGCTTTGGATGGAATATGCGGCTCGACAGATTCTTTATCTTATCAGCAAGTATGCGAAAAAAAGAATACCAATCCAGGAATGTGAATATATGCTGGAGGACGCTTTTTTCTTTGCAGTTACCGGGGACGAGCTGCTCAACAGTCTTTTGGATGTATGGTTGCGTGATGTTCAGGAAAACGGACAGGAAGCAAAAATCGATTCGCCGGATTTTTTTGCTTCCATAGAGAATTATATACAAAGACATCTGGCAGAAAATCTTTCTTTGCAGAGTATATGTAAAAAATTCGGAGTTTCTCAGACTTATATGGGGAAATTGTTCCGAAAATATGTGAATGAGTCATTTAACCGTTATCTCACAGCTGCGCGGATGGAAAAGGCAGTAAAATTAATGAAAGAGACACCGGATATTTTTATTAAGGATGTAGCCGCCCGGGTGGGATATAACGATCAGTTTTATTTTAGTCGTATTTTCAGATCCTATATGGGAGTTTGCCCTTCTGATTATCTGGAAAACGAACATAATTTTTAAGGAGCGTAGAATATGAAGATTACACATTTAAAAGTAAATCATCTGGTAAATCCTATGGGATATGACCTGAGAAGGCCAAGTATATCCTATGTTGCGGAAGAGACAGATGGGAAAAAACAGGTAAAAGCTCAGGTACAGGCAGCTTTGGATAAGAATTTTGAACAGGTTGTTTATGACAGCGGCGAAAGTACAGAAGTTGTAAATACTGGACATCTTCTTCCCTTTGAGCCAGAACCAGAGACAAGATATTTCTGGCGAGTAAAGGTATGGGCAGACAACGGGGATGAGGCGGTAAGCGATACTGCCTGGTTTGAAACAGGAAAAGGCGGCGAATGGCAGGCAGACTGGATCACTCCGAAAGCAGATAAGGCCCTGCAGGTTTCCCTGGAAAAGACCATAGATGTTAAAAAGCCTGTTAAAAGAGTAAGAATGTATGTTGTTGGCCTTGGTGTTTATGAGCTGTATTTAAACGGTAAAAAACAGGGGGATGAATGCCTTCTTCCGGGATATTGCGATTTTGATACCTGGATTCAGTATCAGACTTATGACCTGGAACTGGAACAGGGCAGAAATACAGTGGAAGTGCTGCTTGGCGACGGTTGGTACAAGGGATGGTTTGGTCTGCGTAAAGATCATGAGAATTATGGCGACTGTCTGGCATGTATCGGAGAAATCCATATCCTGTATGAAGATGGTACAGAGGAGATGATTCCTACAGACTGTACCTGGAAAGCAAGGAAGAGTAAAGTGGTATACAGCGGTATTTATCCGGGAGAAGTGTATGATGCGACACTTGATACCAGTGAGCTTCTGGATGTGGAAAAGATAGATCTTGATAAGGCAAAATTATCGGAGCGTTTAAGCCCGCCAGTTACTGTCCACGAACGTATTAAGCCTGTTGAGGTAATCCATACTCCGGCAGGAGAGACGGTTCTTGATATGGGGCAGAATATGGTAGGATGGCTGTCCTTTAAATGCAGAGCCGCAAAAGGTACAAAATTGTTCTTCCAGTTTGGGGAAATCCTTCAGGACGGAAACTTTTACAATGAAAATCTCCGTACGGCAAAGGCAGAATTTACTTATATTGCAGATGGAACAGAATGTGAAGTAAGACAGCATTTTACATTCTATGGTTTTCGATTTGTGAAAGTGCAGGGATGGGAAGGTGAACTGGATCCGGAAGATTTTACAGGTCTTGTGATACATTCAGAAATCGAAGAGATCGGTCATATAGAGACTTCCGATCCGCTGGTGAATCAGTTGATTCATAATGCAAAATGGGGTCAGAAAGGAAATTTCCTGGATGTTCCTACTGACTGTCCGCAGCGGGATGAGCGTTATGGATGGACTGGAGATGCTCAGATTTTTTCGGGAACTGCCTGCTTTAATACAGATGCATATGCTTTTTATACGAAATATGGATTTGATGTGTATGCGGAACAGAAAAAATATAATGGCAGTGTACCGGATGTGGTTCCGTCAACAAACTACCCGGGTGATGGAAGTACTGCATGGGGAGAGGCGGCAACAATTATTCCATGGAATGTTTATCTTCATTATGGTGACAAGGAAATACTGGTGCGTCAGTATGACAGCATGAAGGCCTGGGTTGATTATATGCGGGGCGAGGATAAAAAGTATGGAGATAAATATCTGTGGCAGAGCGGTTTCCATTACGGTGACTGGCTGGCACTGGATGGGAATATACAAGGCGGAGTATACGGCGCAACAGATCCGTTTTTGATCTGCTCAGGATATTATTACTATTCTACAAATATTGTGGCAAAAGCAGCAGAAATTCTTGGAAAGACTGAGGATGCCAGGTATTATAAGGAGTTGGCATCAAACATTCATGAAGCCTTTATCCGGGAATATTTTTCTCCGGCAGGAAGGTTATGCGTAGATACCATGACCGCCTATGTGGTTGTATTGTACATGGGACTTACTCCGGATTTTGCATATGAGAATGTATGTAAAGGTTTACTGAACAAATTAAAGAAAAGCAGATACCATCTGAACACCGGCTTTGTGGGAACTCCTTATCTCTGTCGTGTGCTTTCAGAAAATGGTATGAATGACCTGGCATACCATCTGCTGATGGAAAAAGGTTTCCCAGGTTGGCTGTATGAGGTTTTAATGGGAGCAACCACTGTATGGGAGAGATGGAACTCCGTTATGCCGGATGGGAAAATCAGCGGCACAGAAATGAACTCCTTAAATCATTATTCATATGGTTCTATTGTAGAATGGATGTATCGCAATATGCTTGGTATCCGTCCCTGTGAGGAGGGAGCTGGCTTTAAGAAGTTTATCCTTGCTCCTGCTCCAAATTATCAGATTACCCATGCAAAAGCAGTTCTGCGTTCAGCAGCCGGAAAAATAGAAAGTCAGTGGGAGATCAAAGAGGGCATGCTGAATATGAGGTTTGCAGTTCCTTTTGACGCAGAAGCGGTAATTGTTCTTCCTGATGCATGTAAAGATTCACTGGATCTGTCACAGCCTGGTATTCTGACAGCAGAGCAGAAAGGTAAAAGGGTAGAGCTGAGCGTACAGACTGGAATTTACGAATTCTCTTATATACCTACAACACCGTACAGAAAGATCTACAGTATTGATTCTCCTATGGAAGAACTGAAGGCAAATGAGAAAACAAGAAAAATATTAGAGGAGGATTATTTTTCATACTGTCCCAAGCTTCCTTTTGAGAAGGAACTGTATACATTGGAAGAATTGTTAAACGGACCGTTTACCAATCTTCCCTATGAGCAGCAGAGAGTCCTCGATGCAAGGCTGAGAGAAGTGGAATAAGCAGAAATGAAAGTATACCCCGGCGTTTCCTGTCGGGGTAATTTTATAATGTTTTACTTTATAAAAACCCATGATTCGCTTATAATAAAGATATAACTATAGCATATATGTAATAAAATACGAACAGGAAAAAAGACTGGACACAGACAGCAGGAAGTGGAAGCAATTTTTAGAAGAATATGCAGAAATTGAAAGATACCTGAAGGAGAGTTTTCTAGAAAAAGGAAACGAAAAAGCATACTGTGATATGATTGAACTGATTATTCGGGTTGCTGATTATGTGTTCAGGGACAAGGAAAATGTAAGGAAAGGATTTGGTGATGTAATGGGTGGAAAGGTACTGGAACTGGAATCGGATAAGCTGATTCAGAAGGGAATCGAACAAGGCATTGCCATGGAACGACAGAACACAGAACTTGTACGTCAGAAAGCAGAAGCGGAGATTCAGAGGTTGAAAAAGCTTTTGGAAGAAAAGAATAATAAACAGTAATTTTTGTGGTACAATCGCCCCTATCTGGAAATGGATAGGGGCGATTGTACAATTATAATATTTTCCTTATAAATTCCTTATAATTATCTTTTATCCTGTAGGTACAAAAGGAAAAGCGGGAATTGGCGGAGAATTTTGAACCGCAAACACCTGTGATTCTCAAAAATATCTTACTTACAGGAGGCAAAGATGAGTCAGAATATCATAGAAATCAGAAATCTTGAGAAATCATTCAAACATCAAAAAGTGATCGACAATATATCCATGACGATCCCGGAAGGCTGTGTTTACGGTCTTCTGGGACCAAACGGAGCAGGAAAATCTACATTATTAAAAATGATGACGGGCCTTATGCGGCCGGATTCCGGACAGATTATTTTTCAGGGACATCCATGGAGCAGGAAGGATTTAAAGAAAATAGGGGGGCTGATCGAAACGCCTCCTATTTATGAGAACCTGTCTGCCTGGGAAAATCTCAAGGTACGGGCTCTGATACTGGGGGAAACAGAAGCTCGGATGAGGGAAGTCCTGGAGATTGTGGATCTTACTGATACGGGGAAAAAGCCTTCGGGAAAATTTTCGCTGGGAATGAAGCAGAGACTGGGAATTGCTATTGCTCTTCTGGGCCATCCCAAGCTTTTGATTCTGGATGAGCCGGTGAATGGTCTGGATCCTCTGGGAATTCAGGAACTTCGTCATCTGATCCGCAGTTTTCCCGATCAGGGAATTACTGTTGTGGTATCCAGCCATATTTTAAGCGAGATTCAGCTGACTGCGGATTATATTGGGATTATGGCCAATGGAAGGCTTGGATATGAAGGGATCATGGACGAAAGTCAGGATCTGGAACAGCTGTTTATGAAAATTGTGGCAGCAGAGAGAGGAGTGAGATAAGTGAGTACATACTTTAAAGCTGAGAAAATGAAATACCGCCATACTTTTTTGTGGAAACTGATGATTCTGATGCCGGCGGTAAGTGCTCTTTTGTCTGCGCAGCTGACTCATAATTATTTTGCAATGGATGGCTATAACTGGTGGTATATGCTGATGATGCCGGGATTTTTGGCAGTGGCCTGCGGACAGATTGGAGGAAAGGATCATAAAAAACAGAACCGTACCATCTGGGCGCTTCCGGCAGACATGGGAAAGATCTGGGATGCAAAGATTTTATTGTCAGCCATGGCAAGCGGTCTGGCTACGTTACTTCTGATGGTATTTGTTCTTATTGGAGCAGCTGTCATGGAAAGAGGACTTCACATGACTTTTTTTAACGCACCAGCTGTACCGAACCAGATTCTTGCAGCGGTACTGATCTGGCTCACGTCCCTGTGGCAGCTTCCTCTCTGTTTGTTTCTGGTGCAGAAAACAGGAGTGCTGGTTATGGTGATCATAAGTGTGGGACTGAGCCAGGCAGTTGGACCGCTTATGGCGTTGGAAAAGCTGTTTTTTCTTGTTCCATATGGAATTACCCCCAGAGTTATGTGCCCTGTTTTAAAAACTCTGCCTAACGGTTTGCCGGCACAGCCGGGACAGATGACATATACGCCTGAGCTTATGAGCGTACCGGCAGCTGTGATGGGAGTAGCTGTCTCTCTTTTGTGGTTTGGAGTGCTCTGGTATTTTACCCGGAAATGGTTTCAAAGGCAGGTGGAAAGATAATGAAATTACTAAAAGCAGAATTTTATAAAATGCGCCGTACATTTTTGTTTCCCATTCATGTGGTTGTTCCTTTTGCTGCCGGTGTTCTTTTTCTGGCGTGGACCAGGATCAGCGCACAGCTTCAGTTTTCTGTTTTTGTGCAGGCAGTGGGAGTTGCTTTTCCGGTACTGGCATCTGTGATCTGCGCCGGAAATGTGGATTTGGAGCTTTCCGGTCATCTTCAGGGATTTCTTATGACTACAGGAAAAAAGGGAAGCGCCCTGCTGGCAAAATGGATGAGTCTTGAGATCCTTGCTTTTTTCGCGGTAATGGGTGCTGTGATTTTTTATGGAGCAGGCAACCGTCTGATATTAGGCGACATGGAAATACCGTTTTCTGTTTTTCTGAAAGCAGGAGTTTTTCTCTGGCTGGGAAGTCTGCCTCTCTATCTGGAGCATTTGTTTCTGAATCTTTGCTTTTCAAAAGCAGTGTCACTGGCTGTTTCCATAGGGCAGCTTCTGATCTCCGCTCTGTTTCTGACAGGACTCGGACAGGGGAAATGGCATTATATTCCCTGCTCCTGGAGTTCTCGTGGAACATCTCTGTATCTTGCAGAAAAATTTAACAGAAGAGCGGCACTTGGAGCTGCCAGTACAGATCTGAGAGATATCTCCACCTGTATCTTGCTGGGAGTGATCCTTTGTGTCATAATCTTTATATGGTTTCATTTTTATGAGGGCAGGCAGGAAAATGAGTAGGAGGAAAATATATGTGCAGGATTCTGGCTGTTGATGACGATAGGGGGATTCTGGCAGTGATCCGTAAAGCGCTGGAAAAGGAAGGATATCTGGTGGATACGCTGGATGATCCGGAAAAAATAGATCCGGAGAGACTAAGCGACTATCAGTTGATCCTTCTGGATGTTATGATGCCGGGAACAGATGGATTTACAGTCTGCCGGAGGATTCGGGAACAGGTGGACTGCCCAATACTTTTTGTAACGGCAAAAACAGAAGAAGGCGATCTGATTACTGGCTTTGGCCTGGGGGCAGACGATTATATCAGGAAACCCTTTGGTCTGGGAGAACTGCGGGCAAGGGTAGCGGCTCATCTTCGCCGGGAAAACAGAGAAAAAAGACACAGGATCACTTTGGGAGATCTGGAATTTTCTTTGCAGGCAAAAGAAATTTACTGTCAGGGACAGCCGATTCCTCTGACAAAAAGTGAATATGCGATTTGCGAGTATCTTGCCCTGAACAGAGGGCAGGTGTTTTCAAAGGAGCGGATCTACGAGCATGTTTTTGGATATGATGGAGAAAGCGACAGCTCTGTCATTACGGAGCATGTTAAAAATATCCGGGCAAAGTTTCAGAAGGTGGGAGCGTCGCCCGTAGAAACAGTATGGGGGATCGGGTATAAATGGAAGTAAAAAAACAGAAAAAAACAACCCTGACAGGTCTGTTTGGAAAATATATTCTGGGTTTTACTGTTATTGTGATCCTGCTGGCTTTTATTTGTTTTTTTGTAATGATTGGAACGGTCACGATGATCGGCGGTCTTTTGCTTCCTGCTAATCATGCAGAGCAGGTTCTGGCAGAAAATGGTGATAAGATCCGGAATGCAGAAATGGTGACAGAAGAACTGATACCGGCGGGAACCTTCTATGGAGTTTTTTCTGCAGAAGGAAAATTTCTTTATGGAAATTTTGATGAGAAAGAAGAAAAAATTGCATGGGAAAAATACCGGAAAGACAATAAATATGCAGAAGGAAAAGGATATTATTCTTTTTTCAGGAGAAAAAACGGACAGGTTTGTATTACAAAATATTTTGTAGAAGTCCGTTATGCAAATGAAAAGTGGAATCAGATACTGCCGCCGGCGGAACAGCTTACCACCTGGTTTACCATAGGACTGTTTGTTATTCTGACAGCTGCCAGCGGTTTTGTCCTGTCCAGATGTTTTGCCCGAAGGATGAGAAGGCAGCTGGAGGGGCTTTGTGAAGCAACGGAAAAAATTGCTGCCAGTGATCTGGAATTTGAGAGCAGGCCGTCGGATATCCAGGAGATCGGAGATGTCCTGATGTCTCTGGAAAAAATGAAAATTGCGCTGAAGGATTCTCTTCAGCAGCAGTGGGAATCTGAGCAGCAGAAAAATCGACAGATTTCTGCCCTGGCACACGATATCAAAACACCTTTGACGGTAGTCAGGGGAAATGCAGAGCTTCTTGCAGAGGGAGAGCTTAAAGAAGAGGATCAGGAATGTGTTCTGGAGATTCTGAAAAATGCAGCATATATGGAGCAGTATCTGGGTTCCATGCGTCAGGTTCTGAGAGGACGGGAGAAAGAAGAGACACAGGAGATGGTGAAAACGAGCGAACTGACCCGGAAGCTTCAGGAAGAGGCAGAGGTTCTTGGAGCGGCAGAGAAGATTCCGGTAATCATGGAGAGCGAAAGTGCAGACAAAAGAAAAGCTGGGGATTTTCCCGGATTTCTGGAGCCTGAGACGGAAAATACGGATGAAATCCTCTGCTGTACAGACGAGATGATGCGGGCATGGAGGAATATTCTGGGAAATGCTCTGGAGCATACAGATCCTGCCCGGGGAATCCGTATAGAGATCCGGACAGAGGAGATATCAGAGAATCGGGATTCTTCCAGACGATATCTTGTGGCTGCGGTACGGGATCATGGATCAGGTTTTTCGGAGCAGGCACTTATTTACGGAGCAGAGCCTTTTTTCAGCGGAGACGACAGTCGTCATGACCGGACACATCAGGGGCTGGGGCTGTCTATTGCAGATACTTTTATGAAAAAACAGGGAGGATTTCTAAAATTCGCGAATTCAGAGGATGGGAGCGGAGCAGAGGTTTCCCTCTGGATCAAAACAATTGATAATAAAGGGGAGTGAATAAGAATTCCCGGGAATCAGAAACGATTCCCGGGTGCTTTTATTTTTTAGGAAAAAATTTTTCGATATAGGAAGCGGTGAGACTGATAAAACTGTCGGTATCCAGGTTATTGTCCCGGATCGTCTCGTGCATGGAAAGACCATCGGAAAGGAGCAGCAGAAGCCATGCAAAATATTCGCCGGATACCTTGTCGGTACGTTTGGAAATTTTTTCTGCGATCAGGGAGGCGAAGCACTGGTAGCGCCGGATCAGATGCGTCCGTATTTCTTCGTTGCCGATCATGGCATCATAAAAAAGCGGAAGACGGAGTTTAACCCCTGCCACATCACGTTCAAGAATATATTTTACCAGACGGTGGAGAGAGGTGTCCTTGTCTGCATTTTCGGTCCACTGACAAAGCTCCTTCCATTGTTCATCCAGGTATTTATCTGTAATGGCAAAAAGGATCTCGTTTTTATTTTTAAAATGATAATAGAGAGTTCCCTTGGAAATGCCCGTCTGGGCTGCCAGCTGGGAAAGAGAAATCTCTGAAAAAGGTTTTTCTGCTAAAAGTTCCTCCGCAGCTTCGATGATCAGGCTGCGGACATCTTCTTTACGGGGAGCGGCCATAGGTGTACCTCCTGAAATCTGTCTACAGGAATATCATAGCGTGTTTTGTATGCTTTGTCTATAAAACTGTGAAAATGATAATAAATTTATTGACTTTGCATAAAAACATGATACTATAAGATAAAAGAGTCGTACATGTGACCGACTTGTGAAAGAAGGGATATAGGTGGATTGTCAGAAACTTCAAAAAAAAGTCAGAAGTGTCTATGGAAATAGTGTCTATGTCACAGAAAAAGATGGAAATGTGGTTCTGTCCGGTACATTAAAAAAATGGGAAGACATTGTAGGAGCCTGTTCTCTGTGCGTGGATAAGAAACGCCGATACCATGTGATCAATGATATTCGGCTGAAGGGCGCTGCGATACCGGAAATGAAGATACCGGATATTCAGGATCAGGCGCTGGAAGGACGTAAACCGGATGTACTGGTGATCGGCGGAGGGATTTCAGGAGCAAGCATTGCCAGAGAACTGATGAAATGGAAGCTGGATGTTCTTCTTGTAGAAAAAGAATGTGATGTTGCCATGCATGCTTCCGGCCGGAATGATGGAGAAGTCCATCCGGGGATCGATCTGGGGAAAGGAACATTGAAACAGCATTATGTAATTGCCGGAAACCGTATGTACGGAAAAATCTGCCGGGAACTGGATGTTCCCTTTAAACGCTGTGGACAGTACGTAGGGATGATGCACTGGAGCGAGCTGCTTCCCGCATATCTTTATGTCCTTCAGAGAAAATATGTCTGCGGTGTGTCCGATACGCAGGTGATTTCAGCAAAGGCGCTCAAACACAGGGAGCCTCATCTGAATCCGGATATGAAATTTGCTATTTATAACAGCATGGCAGGCAGTGTCTGCCCCTATGGGCTTACCATTGCCTATGCAGAAAATGCAGCCTGCAACGGAGCGGAGATCGCTTTGAACACAGCTGTTCTTTCCATGGAAGTAAAAGACGGTATTATCCGCAGTGTTCTGACGAACAGAGGGCGGATCTATCCGAAGATCGTTATCAATGCGGCAGGTGTTTTTGCGGAGGAAGTGGCAAAAATGGCAGAAGACCGCTTTTATTCTATCCATCCCAGACGGGGGACAAACGCCATTCTTGACAAAAAAGCCGGAAAGCTTATGGGTGGAATTGCTTCCTGGAAAACACTTAAAAAAACGGCAGGTCATACCAAAGGCGGAGGTATTGTCCATACTGCGCATGATAATCTTCTGGTAGGACCGGATGCAGTGGAAACTTTTGAAAAAGAAAATTTTGCTACAGAGGTTTCCAGTATAGAGAATAATTTTAAAAAGCAGAAGATCACGGTAGGAGAGCTTTCGGAAAGAGATATCATTACTTACTTTACCGGAGTGCGTGCCCCTACCTTTGAAGAGGATTTTGTTATTGAAAAAGGCAGAAAGACCAAAAATCTGATCCACTGCGCCGGAATTCAGTCTCCGGGACTTACCACAGCTCCGGCAGTGGCAAAGGATGTAGCGCGGATGGCTGCCAAAATGCTGTCCTCTGTCCAGCCTGTCAGAAAAAATGAAAAATATAATCCTTATCGCAAAGGAGTTCCAAGACTTCGGGAAATGCCCCCGGAAAAGAGAAATGAGATGATCCGGAAACGGCCGGACTACGGCGTGATGATCTGCCGCTGTGAGGAAATCAGCAAAGGCGAGATCATGGATGCTTTGAAATCCCCTCTTCCGGTGTACACAGTAGACGGCGTGAAAAAGAGGGTACGTCCCGGAATGGGGCGCTGCCAGGGCGGCTTCTGTATGCCACTTGTGGCGCAGATCATCAGTGAAGTGACAGGACAGCCGCTGGAAAAGGTGAAAAAAAGCGGTGGGGACAGTTATCTTTTATTTGGCAAAACAAAGGCAGGTGACGGCAGATGATCTATGATGTAATCATTATCGGCGGAGGCCCTGCAGGACTTGCAGCTGCCATTGCCGCAAAAAAAGAAAATGCAGAGGTGCTGCTGATCGAAAGAGAAGGACGGCTGGGAGGAATTCTGAAGCAGTGTATCCATGATGGCTTCGGGCTGCAGAGATTTAAGGAAAAGCTGTCCGGACCGGAATATGCAGAGCGCTTTATTGAAGAATTCCGGGAGCTTTCCATTCCGGCAAAGCTTTGGACCTTTGTAACAAAAATAGAAAAAACAGAAGAGGGATTTCTGGTGTGGACAGTCAGCCGGGAAGGTGTGGTAATGCAGAGATCCAGAACTCTTATTCTTGCAACCGGATGTCGGGAGCGTACAGCAAAGCAGGTCTCCATTCACGGCACCAGACCGGCAGGAGTATATACGGCAGGTACGGCCCAGCATTTTACGAACCTTCAGGGTGTGATGCCTGCAAAGCGCTGTGTGATCCTGGGAAGCGGAGATATCGGGCTTATTATGGCACGCCGGCTCAAACTGGAAGGTGCAGAGGTGCTTGGCGTGTACGAGGTGAAGCCGGAGCCGTCCGGACTTACCAGAAACATGATCCAGTGTCTGGAGGATTTTCA
Source organism: uncultured Blautia sp. (assembly GCA_900553515.1). Lineage (GTDB taxonomy): Bacteria > Bacillota > Clostridia > Lachnospirales > Lachnospiraceae > Blautia_A. The sequence goes on from USDN01000022.1 coordinate 26,852, forward strand.
CATACCGCTGTACCTTTCTGAAACGGTGACAAAAGTATTCGGCGAGGATCGTCTTATTGGCGTGGAGGTATGCAAGGTGGACGAACAGATGAAGCCGATCCCGGGAACAGAAAAGAGGATCCAGTGCGACACGCTGATCCTGTCGGTCGGTCTGATCCCGGAAAATGAAATGGCAGAAAGCCTCCGGGTTTCCATGGACCCTAGAACAAAAGGCCCGCTCTGTGATTCCAGGGCAATGACAAGTGTTCCCGGAGTTTTTTCCTGCGGAAACGCTTTCCATGTCAATGACCTTGTGGATTATGTATCCGAAAGCGGCGAGCTGGCAGGTGCTTCTGCAGCTGGATATGCCAGAGAACTGAAAGACGGGGCAGAAGAAACGGAGGGAGAGATTGTTTCTGTGGAAGCAAAGGGAGAGCTTGCCTATGTAGTTCCTCAGAGTATCTGTAAAAAAGATTTGGACAAAAAAACAGTTTTTTATTTTCGATGCAAAAAAACTCTGGGAGAAAGCTGTTTAGTCGTAAAGTCAGAAGACACGGTTATTTTTAAAAAGAATTTTCAGGCAGTAAGACCGCCGGAGATGGAACGTCTTGCCATTGAGCTGAAAAGAGAAGACATTACCGGAAAATCGGTTGTTTTTGAACTTGGGGAGGTGAAGTCATGAAAGAACTTGTCTGTATCACCTGTCCCAACAGCTGCCGTATGAAGGTGGAACTGCTGGATGGAAAATGGGTGGCGTCCGGAAATAAATGCAAACGGGGACAGCGTTTTGCGGAAAGTGAGATGACTTGTCCAAAACGGACCTTTTCCACCACAGTAAGAACTGCATGGGATGCCGTACCGGTAGTTCCTGTGCGGGTATCGGAGGAGATACCAAAAGACAAAATTTTTGAAGTAATGGAACTGATCGCCCACACAACGCTGAGAAAGCCGCTGGGACGGGGAGAGATTCTGCTCCCGGATGTTCTGGGACTTAAGGCAGATGTGATCGTTACAAGCGACTGCCTGAAGGATTACCTGATGGAAGAAGGAGGAAAATAAATTATGAGTAAGCCGTACAAGGATTTTGAACCGGAGTGGATAAAAACAGCAGCCCCTACAGACAGCTGGAGATCGATCTTTCGCTGGGGAGATCCGGATTTTGTAAAATATCCCAAGGAATCTCTTTACAAAATGATGAAAGAAAAATTTAAAATGACTGATGATGATTTCCGTCAGTACAACGAAGACATCGGTATGGACAAGGTGAAGCTTACCAACTGTCCCATTCATCTGGATCAGAAGCATATAGACGCTCTGAAAGAAATCGTAGGAGAAAAATATGTCCGCACAGATGATTATGCAAGAGTTTCTGTGGCTTATGGAAAAACCGCATACGATGCCATGCGCCTGAGAGAAAAACGTCTGGATTCTCTTCCGGATGTGGTAGTCTACCCGGCAAAAACAAAAGAAGTGGAGGATATTGTCGCTTACTGTACCAGAGAAAAAATTCCTCTTTATGTGTATGGCGGAGGCAGCAGCGTGACCATGGGTGTGGAGCCGGTGAAAGGTGGAATTTCCCTGGATATGCGTCTGCGTTTTAACGAAGTAGTCGCCTTTAATGAAGTGGATCAGACGATTACTGTTCAGGCGGGAATGTCCGGGCCGAAGCTGGAAAAACTCCTGAATAATGCGCAGACGATCTTTGGAGCCAAAAGAGCTTATACCTGCGGTCATTTTCCGCAGTCATTTGAATACAGCAGCGTAGGCGGATGGGTAGTAACAAGAGGCGCCGGCCAGAACAGTACCTATTACGGCTGTATCACAGACATTGTTCTGTCCCAGAAATATGCAACACCTATCGGAAACGTGCAGACCAGCAATTATCCGAGAGAGGCTACAGGACCAAACCTGAACCAGATCATGATGGGAAGTGAGGGAACATTTGGAGTACTTACCGAAGTGACCCTCAAGGTATTCCGCTATATGCCGGAAAACAGAAAGCGCTTTTCTTATATTTTTAAAAACTGGAAGGTCGCAATGGCGGCAGCAAGAGAGATGATGCAGTGCGAGGCAGGATTTTCTTCCGTATTCCGTCTTTCTGATCCGGAGGAGACCAATCTGATGCTGCGCCTTTATAATGTAGATGACACACCTCTCTGGAAACTTCTGGATATACGGGGCTTCCGGGATATGGAACGATGTCTCTTCCTTGGATTTACCGACGGAGGAAAGGGCTACTCCAAAAATGTGGCAGCCAATATCCGAAGGATCGCTCACAAATATAAAGCCATGAGTCTGACTTCCTATGTAACAAAAAGCTGGGAAAAGGGTCGTTTCAACGATCCGTATTTAAGAGATACCATGATGGATTTCGGAGTTGTCACAGATACTCTGGAGTGCACAGTAAACTGGTCGAATATGGCAAAGGTACACAGAGAGGTACGAAAGGTCTGTCATAAGCTGCCAAATACCATTGTAACGACACATATGTCTCATTGCTATCCTCAGGGTGCAAACCTGTACTTTATTTTTATCACCAGGATGAGCGGTGCAGATAATTTCCGGGCATATCACACCACGATCCTGGATGCCATTCAGAAATCCGGTGCTGCTATCAGCCACCACCATGGAATCGGAAAAATGTTCGCACCATGGCTGGAGGGAAGCCTTGGACATACGGAATACGGCGTGTTTAAGGTTCTGAAAGATTACTTTGACAAAGATTATCTTATGAATCCGGGCGGCACTCTGGGACTTGATATTGAGGAGGAAAAGAAAAAGTATCTGAAGGAAGGGATTACACGCTGACAGACAAGGGAGGGAATACCTGTGAAAAACACACATGTTGTCCTTGTTTTTGATATTGGTACCCAGAGTACCAGAGCGCTTCTGGTATCTTCTGAGGGGAAAATCCTGGCAAAAGCTCAGAAAGGTCATCATCCTGCCTATATTTCCAAAAAATCCGGCTGGGCAGAGCAGGATCCGGATTTTTACTACCAGAATCTCTGCCGGGTTTCCTGGCAGCTGAGGGAAAGCTTTCCGGAAATTTTTGCTCAGGTCGAGGCAGTGACTCTGACCACGATCCGCTGCACCAGTGTGTGCGTGGGACGTGACGGCAGGCCTCTGCGTCCGGCCATTCTCTGGCTTGACCAGAGAAGAGCGTCAGGGAAACCCAGGATGAAGCCATGGGCTGCGGCAGCCATAAAGGCAGTGGGAATGACAAAAACGCTGAATCTGCAGTATCAGAAATCCCACTGTAACTGGATCCGGGAAAACGAACCGGATATCTGGGCAAAAACAAAAAAATATGTACTCTTAAGTACTTATCTGAATTACAGACTGACCGGAAGAATGGCAGATTCCACCGCCTCCATCGTGGGTTATTTGCCCTATGATTTTAAAAACAGGCGATGGAAAAAGGCAAATGATCTGGTGCGTCCTGTGTTTGACATTCCGGATGAAATGATGTGTGAACTGGTACCACCGGGGGCGTATATCGGTTCTCTGACAAAAGAGGCAGCCGAGGATCTGGGGCTTTCCAGTAAACTGAAGCTCATTGCTACCGGAACAGACAAGGCCTGCGAAATTCTGGGACTTGGCTGTGTCAGCAAAAAAAGAGCTGCCTTCAGCTTTGGAACCACAGCAACGGTTACTTTTACGACCGGGGAATATCTGGAACCGGAAACCTTTATTCCACCTTATGATGCGATCCTTCCGGGGCACTTTAATCCGGAAATCGAGATTTTCCGTGGCTACTGGCTGATCTCCTGGTTTAAAAAGGAATTTGCCCAGAAAGAGGTCATGGAGGCAATAGAAACAAAGGTACAGCCGGAAGAGCTTTTGAACAAAAGACTGAAAGAGGTTCCGGCAGGATGCCAGGGGCTTCTGCTCCAGCCGTATTTTACTCCGAATCTGACGATGCCGGAGGCAAAAGGTTCGGTGATCGGACTTTCTGATGTTCATACAAGGATCCACCTGTATCGGGCGATCATTGAGGGAATCAATTTTGCTCTTATGGACGGAATGCGCCATATGGAAAAAAGAGGAAATTTTCGGTTTGAGGAGATTCGGGTAGGCGGCGGAGGCGCGCAGAGCAGTGAAATCTGCCAGATCACGGCTGATATGTTCGGGCTTCCTGTAGTGCGGACACAGACCTATGAGGTTTCCGGGATCGGAAGTGCCATTCCTGCTTTTGTGACTCTGGGAGTTTTTGATGATTATAAAGAAGCGATTTCCCATATGGTACATAAAAAAGAAGTTTTTAAACCGGATAAACGGCAGCATGCTGTTTACAAAATGCTTTATGAAGATGTGTACAAGCAGATTTATCCTAATCTGGCGGGAATTTACGAAAAAATGAGTAAGCTTTCTTAAGATGTTTCAGGGGGCTGCCGCACTGAGTGCGGCAGCCCCCTGAAAATTTATGCAGCAGTCAGAAACTTTTGACAAAATTGTCTGTACCATAGTACAATGATAACAGGTTTAGGAAGATGAGGAAGGGGGGAGTTAAGATAAAAAAGAAAAACCTGCTGTTTTTGTACAGCCTGTTTCATTTCCTGGTGGATTTTTCTACGATCTATCTTATGTATACCCGGATCCTGCCACCTGTATTTGGGAGAGAGGAAGCCATCTGGTGGGTTCTGCTTTATAATGCGCTGGCCTTTGCAGTGCCTCTTCCTGTGGGGATACTGGTGGACAAATGGAACCGCAATCCACTGGCAGCGGCAGCAGGACTGGGGATGATCCTGGCAGGATATCTGTGGACGGGAAGCAGCCTGATCTCGCTTTTACTGGCAGGACTGGGAAACGGACTTTTCCATGTAGGAGGAGGACTGGATGTTCTGAACATGAGCGACGATAAATATGCTCCATGCGGCTGTTTTATTTCTACAGGGGCTATGGGAGTATTTCTTGGGACTTTTTTGGGAAATAAGGTTTTTCCTGTGGAAGCGGCGATTTTGCTGGTATTAACAGTAGGAATTTTATGGTTCCTTCTCCTTGGACACATACATAAAAAAGAAAAGCTGCTTCAGAACCCTCCTGTTGGGCTTCCCTTTGGGAAAAAGGGCTTCGGAATGGTATTCACTGCTTTTTTTCTTGTGGTTGTCCTGCGGTCTTATACCGGAAGTATCCTGTCCTATGACTGGAAACAGGAAGTATTCTGGAGTGTGGTCTGTGCTGTGAGTGTCATGTTTGGAAAAATGGCAGGGGGTATTCTGGCGGATCTCTGGGGAACGGATAAGGTGATCCTGTCTCTGGGCGTATCCGGTATTCTTTCTCTTTTTTCTTTTGCACATCCCTGGGCAGGCGTTGCGTCAATTTTTCTTTTTAATATGACCATGCCCATTACGTTACTGTCCATGGCCCGGATATTTCCAAAGGCAAAGGGATTCGCTTTCGGCATCCTGACCTTCGCCCTGTTCCTGGGCGTACTTCCGGTATGCATGCAGTGGAGCAGTCCTCTTTTTTCTCCGGAAGGATTACTGGGGCTTTCCTGGATCTCCATGATACTTCTGTATATGGGATGGAAAAAGGAGAAAGCCTGTGTTTAGATATGTGCTGCTGGCTTTGCTGGTGACAGAGGTTTCAGAGCTTATGACAGCAGCGCTGATGGGAATGCGGGAATTTTATGAGCTTCGTCTGGTGTTTCTGGTAAATCTTATGACAAACCCTCTGATCTCTGTCCTGTACCTGGCAGGGGGGATTTTTCTTGGTCCGGCGCTTAAATGGTACCTGACAGCCGCTGAGCTTGCCGTTTGGCTGACAGAAACAGCTGTGTATCGAATCTGTATAGAGAAAAAAAGATCATTTCTGTTATTTTCTGCGGCAGCAAATACAGCTTCAGTTCTGGCAGGGCTGATTGTGGGGAAATTGTTTTAAAAGGAGAGAAAATATGAAAAAGATAAAAAAAATAATGATTTTTATTATGACGTTATTTATGGCAGCAGTACCGGTTTATGGAGATGCGATGATCGTACCGGATTATCAGGACGTAACCGTGGATTATTATGTGATTGTATCCGCTCCTGACGGAGGCGTGAATTTCCGCTATGGAGCAGGTGTAGAGTATGAGCAGATCATCAGCAATATGATCCCTAACGGAGAGATCCTGCATATTGTGGGAGAGCGTACTGCCAGTACAGGAAGAGCCTGGGGATATACCTGCTATCAGGATATGTGGGGATATGTAGCGCTTTCCCAGACCAGCTATTATGATATGGCGCAGGCGCAGGCAGAGGCTGCGGCAAAAGCCGAGGCAGAGCGTCAGCAGAAGGAAGCGGAAGCAAAAGCCGAGGCGGAACGTCAGCAGAAGGAAGCAGAAGCAAAAGCCGAGGCGGAACGTCAGCAGAAGGAAGCGGAAGCAAAGGCCGAGACGGAACGCCTTCAGAAAGAAGCGGAGGCAGAACGTCTGCAGAGAGAAGAAGAGACAAAGGCCAGGGAAGAAGCAGAACGTCTGCAGAAAGAGGCAGAGGAGGAAGCGAAACGTCTGAAAAAAGAAGCCGAAGAGATGAAACAGAAAAATAAGGAACTATTTATGAAACTGATCGTCCTGGCAGTCATCTGCCTGGTGCTTGCAGTTACAGCAGTGATTCTGATCATTTATTTTTATGTAAAAAGAAAGTAGTATATTTCGGAAAGAGAAGAAAAACAGTTAAGATTCAGGAGGCTCGCGTAAAATGCGGATTTTTTTGATAGAAGATGATAAGGCGCTGGCAGAAGGAATTTCTTTTACATTACAAAAAGAAGGATATGAGACAGAGGTTTATTGTACCTGCAGAGAAAGCCGGAAGGCGCTGGATAACAGTCAGCCGGATCTGGTACTTCTGGACTGGAATTTACCGGACGGCGACGGACTTGCGCTTTGCCGGGAAATCTCTGAAAAATGGAAGATACCGATCCTGATGATTACAGCCCGGGACATGGAGATCGATCAGGTCATGTGTCTGGAAAGCGGAGCAGATGATTATATAGCCAAGCCTTTCTCTCTTGCAGTGCTGAAAGCCAGAATTGCAGCTCTGCTCAGAAGACAGGGGATACATGGAGAGGAGCAGCTTGCTTCCGGGCAGATTCATGTGGACGTTCAGGAAATGAGAGCCTGGAAGGGAGATCGGGAGCTGGATCTGAGTCTGACGGAATACCGGCTTTTGAAATATTTTATGGAAAATAAAAATCAGGTACTTCTAAAAGAACAGCTTCTGGCTCATGTGTGGGACAGCAGCGGCCGTTTTGTGGAGGAAAATACTCTGACGGTGAATATCCGCAGACTGCGGACAAAAATAGAAGAAGACGCCTCTCACCCGGAACACATCAAAACCGTACATGGCATGGGATATCTTTGGGAGGAGCGGAGATGACAGAGAAAATTCTGACAGGAATCCTGATTCTGGCTGTTCTGGCAGTGCTGCTGCTGGGACTTTCTTTTATAAGAGCTTTGAACCGGATGCAGAAGCTGATGCGGGATTATGAAGAAAAGGGAGACGCAGCGTTTTCCACTATGAAGGAAACACGGGAATCCAAGCTGGAAAACAGGCTGCAGAGACTTCTGGGACAGGCTGCCAGAAAAGAAGAAAAGGCAAAAAAAGAAAGAGACGAAACAGCGGCTCTTTTATCTGATCTTTCCCATCAGCTGAAAACGCCTATGGCAAATGTGATCATGTATACAGAACTTCTGGAGGATGAAAGTCTGGAACCGGAGGAACGTCGAAGATTTGTACGGCAGACCGGAGAACAGGCCAGAAAAATGAAATGGCTTCTGGAAAGTATGCTGAAGGCCTCCCGGCTGGAAACAGGGAGTATTTCTTTTTCTGCGGAATATACCTGTATCCGCGAAACTATTGGAGCAGCTGTCAGCGGTGTTTATGCGAAGGCGGAGGATAAGGGAATTACCATTGTGGCAGAACCCTTTGAGGACCGGAAGCTGTATCATGATCCCAAATGGACCGCAGAGGCAATTGGAAATATTCTGGATAATGCCATAAAGTATTCTCCTTCCGGAAGTACGGTTCGTGTGCGGGTGCAGCCAATGGAAATTTATACGCAGATCGAGATTCTCGATCAGGGTATGGGGATTGCCAGAGAAGAATATAATCAGATTTTCCGCCGTTTTTACCGCAGTCGCAGCACCGCGCAGGAGGAAGGCAGCGGACTGGGGCTGTATCTGGCGCAGCTGATTTTAAATAAGGAAAAGGGATATGTGACTGTAGCCTCCGAAAAAGGAAAGGGAAGCAGTTTTCGGATATTCCTTCTGAATGAAGTTCTGACAGTTTTGTAAGAACTTTTTTCTTTTTTGTCAGGATGCTGTCAGGATGTGATGATAATATGATGTTGAGGTAAAAAGATGCCTGACGAATTGTTTCGTGCTATGCACTTTCACAATTCTGCCCCAAATTCGGATATCGTGGGGCAGACGCCCCACTTTTATCCTCATTTTGGGGCGGGTCATAAAGGCATAAAACCACTTATGTGCAAGCACAACGTGATTTATGACCTTTTGACCCTGGCATCTTAACATATCAGTATCAAAAGAATAAGGAGGCCTGGATCATGGAAATTCTCAGGACAGTAGATCTGAAAAAATATTATGGAACAGGAGAAAATCAGGTAAAAGCGCTGGATGGAGTGAATCTTTCTGTAGAGGAAGGGGAGTTTCTGGCAGTGGTCGGAACCAGCGGATCGGGAAAAAGCACTCTCCTTCATATGCTGGGCGGTCTGGATTATGCAACCTCCGGCAGTGTGTTTGTGTCCGGAAAAGAGATCTTTAAACTGAATGAGTCGGAACTGACGATTTTTCGCAGAAGAAATATAGGATTTGTTTTTCAGAATTATAATCTGGTTCCCATATTAAACGTTTATGAAAATATTGTGCTGCCAATGGAACTGGATGGAGAAAAACCGGATAAAAGATTTATAAAAGAGATCATGGAGATGCTTGGTATTCTTGAAAAAAAGAACAGTATGCCAAACCAGCTTTCCGGAGGGCAGCAGCAGAGAGTTGCCATAGCAAGGGCGCTGGCAAGTAAACCTGCAATCATCCTTGCAGATGAGCCTACAGGAAATCTGGACAGTAAGACCAGTCAGGAAGTGCTGGGACTTCTCAAACTGACGGGAGAACAGTTTCAGCAGACCATTGTGATGATCACACACAACGACTCCATGGCGCAGCTTGCAGACAGGGTAATCCGCATTGAGGACGGAAGGATCACAGGAGGGAGCGGGTTATGAGAAATAACAATCAGAAGGTCGTCAGCCGTCTTTCAGGAAGAAGCCTGAAAAACAATAAAATGAGAAATTGCTTTGTCATTGCCGCCATTGCTCTGACCTGTATGATGTTTACCGCTCTGGCAGCCATGGGAATGGGGATTTCAGACGCCATGCAGGAAACTACCATGCGGGAGGTCGGAGGACGTTTTCATGCCGGGCTGAAGGGTGTGACTGAGGAGCAGATGAACCAGGTGACAGCGGATAAACGGGTAAAAGATTATTCCTGGAATGTTTTTTTGGGGATATCGGAGAACATTGTAAAGAGACAGTATGAGATTCGTCTGGCACAGGGAGAAAAAGAACTGGAGAATTCTTTTATTGAACTGGAAGAAGGCGGTCTTCCGGAAAAAATGGACGATATCATTGTGGACACTTATGTTCTGGATGAAATGAAGCTTCCCTACAAATTGGGGACTGACATTCCTCTGGAATTTACTTTTCATGGGCAGAAGGTCAGCAAAACCTTCCGGGTATGCGGCTGGTATGAAGGAAATAAGCTTGGACATGCCTCAGAGCTTTATATTTCAGAAGCTTTCTGGAAAAATTTAAAAGGAACGCTTACCGACCAGGAGCTGAAAGAGTGGGGTAAGACACATCCCCAGGACTCCGGTGCAGGTCTTTATTCCGTAGGTCTGTATTTTGACAGTCCTGCAGAAAGTGAGGATGCAGTACGAGCCATTATCCGGGATGCCGGTTATTATCCGGATGGAGAAGCAGAAGGGTATAAACCGGAGGAATCCATTGATTATGGAGTCAACTGGGCATATATGGAGAATCGTGCAGAAAATGCAGATCCTCTGATGCTGGCAATTCTGAGTCTGGTGTTTCTGGCGATCCTGCTTACCGGCTATCTGATTATTTACAATATCTTTTATATTTCAGTGGTTCAGGATATTCGTTTTTATGGTCTTTTAAAAACAGTGGGAACCACAAAAAAACAGATCAAAGCCATAATCCGCCGTCAGGCGCTGGTCTTGTCGATTGTAGGGATTCCCATTGGTCTGGCAGCAGGATATGGGGTGTCTGAACTGCTTTTCCCCTTTGTTATGGAGATCACTTCCTATACAGATCTGGGGATCAGCCTGAAAATCCGTCCGCAGGTAGCTGTATTCGGAATCGTTTTTGCCCTTCTGACCGTTTTTATCAGCTGCCGGAAGCCCGGAAAAATTGCCGGAAGTGTATCTCCGGTGGAGGCGGTCCGGTATACAGAGGGAAAAGGCAGCCGTAAAAAAAGAAAGAAATCCGAAAAAGGCGCGCGGATACACCGGATGGCTTTGTCAAATCTGGGAAGGAATAAGAAAAAAACAACGCTGGTACTGGTATCTCTTTCTATGAGTATGATACTTTTATGTATAGTGCTTACAGGCGTAGGAAGCTTTCGAGTAGACGCCTATCTGGAACAGCGTCTTCTTGGCGACGTACTTCTGGCATCGGTAAATCTTACCGGAAGCAGTGCGGTAAAAGTGGCAGATTACCAGATGGATGAGGAGTATGTGAAGCTGGCAGACGCACAGCCGGGAGTAACGGCAAAAAATGAGCTATGGCAGATTTACAATAATGTATCGCTTTTTACAGATGATATCGCAATGGAACGATACCAGAGGTTTCAGGATCAGGGGCTTCTGCGGCAGGATGATTTTTCCGCCTCGATCATAGATGATGTGAAAAATCGAAGACAGCTGGAAGCCCGTACTTATGGCTATGACGAAGCTGTTCTTTCCAAACTGAAGGTTCTGGACGGCCAGCTGGACGTGGAAAAGTTTGTCCAGGGAGGTTATATCCTTCTGACAGACATTATCGGCGACCATACGGAAGGCGCCAGTATTTATAAGCCCGGGGAAAAGGTAAAGCTGCTTGTTCCCACAGAGGAGTCGGAGTTTATCGAGGATAAAGATGAAAAAGGAGAAATCATTGGCTATCACTGGGAAAACCTGGGAGAAACAGAGTATGAGGTCATGGCCATTGTGGATATTCCCGGCAGTATGACGGATATGACTTTTGCGGTAAACGGTGTACAGGCGGTGATCCCCAGACAGGATGTAGAACAGGCTATGGGCAGCTGGTGCTTTGGTATTTCCTACGAGGTAGAGGAGGAATATCTTGACAGCTTTATACAGACGGTAAAGGATTATTCAGAAAATGTAAACAAAGAAATGGGATATCTTTCCAAGGACGAACTGGTGGAGGGTTTCCAGACCATGAACAGTTCTATCCGCATGATCGGTATTGCATTAAGTGCAGTGATTGCCTTTGTGGGTATTCTGAATTTTATCAATTCCATTATTACCGGCATCATTGCCAGAAAAAGAGAATTTGCGATTCTTTGCAGTATCGGAATGACAGAGCAGCAGCTAAAGAGGATGCTTCTGGAAGAAAGTATGTATTATGTGCTGATCTCAGGCGGTATCAGCCTGATCCTTGGTACGGCGCTTTCACGGATCATAATGACGGCATTGAACAATGTGATCCTGTTCTTTGCCTATCGCCCGAACTTTCAGACATTTGTCATTATGCTGCCGATACTGGCGGTTCTCGCTGTCATGACGCCCTCACTGGCATATCGGAGGATGAAAAAAGAAAGTATCGTAGAGCGGCTGAGGAATACAGAGTAAAATTTCTGTTTGTTGTTTTCCACAGACGATGCATATGAAAAAAGGCAGATCATGTGCAGTGCTGCGTTTCCTGGTAAACCTGTGCGCTGATTTGCTGCCATTCGCACGAACTCGCCTGAC
>USDN01000023.1 GCA_900553515.1 uncultured Blautia sp.
GTTTTTCGGAACAACGAAAAACTCCACAATGTAAAACAGGGCCTTGCCCTAACAACAAAAACCGGCACATTCTTACATAAGAATATGCCGGTTCTGATACTTTGCCGGGATCGTCTCCCAAATCTGCAAAGCATTTTATTTAAAATGTAAATTTGTCTGCAAAGTAAGCGTCAAGCTCATCAATCTTCACGCGTACCTGCTCCATGGTATCACGGTCACGTACAGTAACAGCCCCGTCTGTCTCTGAATCAAAATCATAAGTCACGCAGAACGGAGTGCCGATCTCATCCTGTCTTCTGTAACGCTTACCGATATTTCCACGGTCGTCATACTCACAGTTGTATTTCCTGGAAAGCTGCTGGAATACTTTCTCAGCACCCTCATTCAGCTTCTTGGAAAGCGGAAGGACACCGATCTTTACAGGTGCAAGTACCGGATGGAAATGAAGTACAGTACGCACGTCGTTCTTTTCTGCATCCAGAACTTCTTCATCGTATGCACTGCAAAGGAAAGCAAGAACCATACGGTCAGCGCCCAGAGACGGCTCGATTACATATGGAATATATTTTTCTTTCTTCTCATCATCAAAATAAGTCAGATCCTGTCCGGATACATTCTGATGCTGTGTCAGGTCGTAATCTGTTCTGTCTGCGATTCCCCACAGCTCGCCCCATCCAAACGGGAACAGGAATTCCACGTCCGTAGTAGCTTTGCTGTAGAAGCTCAGTTCTTCCTGATCATGGTCACGATAACGTACCTCATCCTCTTTCAGTCCCAGAGAGCTGAGCCAGTCAAGGCAGAACTGTTTCCAGTATGCGAACCATTCAAGGTCTGTATCCGGCTCACAGAAGAATTCCAGTTCCATCTGCTCAAACTCACGGGTACGGAAAGTAAAGTTGCCCGGTGTGATCTCGTTACGGAAAGATTTACCGATCTGTCCGATTCCAAAAGGAATCTTCTTACGGGAAGTTCTCTGTACATTTTTGAAGTTTACAAAAATACCCTGTGCTGTCTCAGGTCTTAAATATACAGTATTTTTGGCATCCTCAGTTACGCCCTGGAAAGTTTTGAACATCAGGTTGAACTGACGGATGTCAGTAAAGTTATGTTTGCCGCAGCTTGGACAGGGAACCTGATGTTCTTTGATAAATTCCATCATCTGCTCCTGAGACCATGAATCCACACTGCCTTCAATGGCAATGTCATGCTCTGCACAATAATCTTCGATCAGTTTATCTGCACGGAAACGCTCATGACATTCTTTACAGTCCATCAGAGGATCAGAAAATCCGCCCAGGTGGCCGGATGCTACCCATGTCTGAGGATTCATAAGGATCGCACAGTCCACACCTACATTATACGGAGATTCCTGAATAAATTTCTGCCACCATGCACGCTTTACGTTATTTTTCAGCTCCACACCAAGATTTCCGTAATCCCAGGTGTTTGCAAGACCGCCGTAAATTTCAGAGCCCGGGTACACAAAGCCTCTTGCTTTTGCCAGAGCCACGATTTTTTCCATTGTTTTTTCCATGTTATCTCTCCTAAATTTTTTTCAATGCCCTTATTATACTAGCATCTGTCCCCTTTTTCAAGAACAAAGAACAGAAGATGTTACTGTTCATACGGCACTGTCCCGCCAGGTGTTTTGGCATATGTGGTCTGTTTAGCCCAGGATCTCTACCCATTTTTCTTCCGGATACTCTACTACAACGCAGTCATTCAAATATGTTCTTTCCGGAAGCACAATAAGAACATGCGCAGTCTCTTTGTTTACCGGAATCGCACTTAAATGCCATACACCTGTGTTCAGAAGGACCATGGTTCCCTTCGGCACAAGGAATGCCTCTGTAAGCTCCGGAACTGCTTCTTTTCCTGCCGGTGCAACATGTACGATCACGTCATCATCCAGGCAGAGAACACCTTCCTGTGTAAAATTATGGTATTCTGCAGTAGTAACCACCATCTTCTCCGGTTTATGTACCAGAAGAGGAGAAAAGGCCATCTGCATAGCGCCGGAACTGTGCATTTTCAGTCTGTCCTGATAAAAATCTCCCAGACTGTAGCCCTCCGGATTCAGAAGATCTGTAAAGCTTCCGAATTCCTTAAAATTTTCTGCTGTGATTTTTTTTGCATTGATCTGTTTCATGTGTAAATACCTCCCTTTTTATCTTGTTATCATTTTGCCGCATTTCTTTTCAGCTCATGACCTTTAATATCTCCAGACTTTTGAATTTCCTGTCTGTGTTTTTTTCCGTATAGGTATGGATGATCCGTTCCAGTTCTCCCAGTACCTGGGGACTTACTGAAAAAGTATAAAGCTTCCCCATAGGAGCACTTACAATGTAACGCATGGCATAAAGAGCCGCCCCGGAGATTCTTACTGCATCTCTCACCCCCACCGCGCAGGACTGACACAGGATCCCGTGGTTTTCCTGAGAAAAAAATACTTCTGTTTCCGGGAGTTCATCTTTTGAACAGTTTTCGCAGGAAACCAGTTCCGGACAATATCCCTGCTCCGCCATGGTACGCAGTTCAAAGATACATCTTACCAGAGCATCCTCCACATGGGGATTCAGAAGAGCCTTTACCGTTACATAGAGAAGATTCATCATCTCCCTTTCATCTGTTCCCTCTTTTCCAAAATAGTCTGCAAGCTCCAGAAAATAATATCCGTAGTAAATGCCCGGCTGCATGGCTGCCAGCTCCATAAAGTGGTGTGTTACATTCACCTGATTCAGATTATAGCTGGATCTTCCCTCATAAAGAGTAAAATTTCCAAAGACAAAAGGTTCCGCAGCCGCCATAAAAGGACTGTTCACTCTCCTTGCTCCCCTGGCAAAGGCAGAGATCTTTCCTCTTTCTCTGGTCAGCAGTACGATCCTTTTGTCATATTCTCCTACAGGCATAGCTGAGATCACTACACCCTGGACTGTGATCAGATCACTCATCTGTCAGATTTCCTTTTTGTCATATCCGAAGTTTTTGATCAGGAAATCACTGTCCCGCCAGTCTTTTTTTACCTTTACCCAAAGCTTCAGATTCACCTTTGCATCCAGCATCCTCTCCAGCTCAAACCGGGCGTTGCTTCCGATTTTTTTCAGCATGGCGCCCTGTTTGCCGATGATGATCCCTTTATGAGAATCTCTTTCACAGATAATGGTTGCATCAATATCCACCAGACGTCCTTTGCCCGGACGCTCTTTCATCCGGTCAATGGCTACAGCGATTCCATGCGGGATTTCTGCATCCAGCGCATGAAGTGCTTTTTCCCGGATGATCTCCGCAGCGATCTGTCTCTGAGGCTGATCGGTCACGGTATCCTCATCATAAAACATAGGACCGTAGGGAAGATATTTCAGGATGCTTGGAATGATGTCCTGGGTATTGACTGCCCGGAGTGCAGAAACCGGAATGATCTCATCAAAATCATAAAGCTTCCGGTAAGTGTCGATCGCTTTGGCGATCTCCTCCTTATCAACCGTGTCTACCTTATTGATGATCAAAATAACCGGGATATTCAATCCTCTCAGCTGTTCTGCAATATGCTTCTCTCCTGCACCGATAAATGTAGTCGGCTCCACCAGCCAGAGGATCACATCCACATCCTTCAGTGTACGTTCTGCCACCTGAACCATGTATTCTCCCAGCTTATTTTTCGCTTTGTGGATACCCGGAGTATCCAGAAACACGATCTGTCCTTCCTCACAGGTATAAACAGTCTGTATCCTGTTCCGGGTCGTCTGTGGTTTCTTGGAGGTAATGGCGATCTTCTGTCCGATCAGATGGTTCATCAGTGTAGATTTCCCCACATTTGGACGACCGATGATAGCCGCAAAACCTGATTTAAAATTATCGTTCATGTTTACCTGCTTTCTTTTTATATCTCAGCAGGAGATCAGAGATTTGATTTCTTTAAAGATCTCCTGTTCCTTCTCTATCGCTGTTTCACTTCCTACAACACAGACTGCATCATCAGAAAGAACAGCCTCCACCAGAGGCGCCAGATTTCGGATATCCTCCACATCTGCATTCAGGATCTGGTCTCTTTCTTTTTGTACCATCTCTTCCGTAACACCGCAGAAATAAGCAGTTTTGGAAATACCTCCCTGCATCTGAGGTGTTCTCGGCACATCTTTTCCGCTGATAGTACCAATGATATACTTGGTCATTTCCCGTTCATCTGCCTGGAATGTGCGTACATATTCCGGGATTCCCTCATAAACTTCCAGCGTACGTTTCAGATGCGGATCTCTGTAGGAAACAAAATAACTCTCTCCGCTTCTCTTAAAGCCGCTCATACATCCGTAAGCGCCCCCTTTCACACGAAGGTTCATCCAGAGATAATCATAGCTTAAGATTACCTTCAGGATATCAAGAGCTCCTGTATATTCATAGCCTTTTTTACGGAAGTTCCCGGTCCGGGCAACATACTGCACCTGTCCTGAGGTGGTAAATCCCTCATTTTTCTTTTCGCAGAGCATAGGTTTTGATGAAATTTCCACAGTCTCTGTATGAAGAGTGTCTTTTAATGCCTTTACCTGCTTCATTACCGCATCCAGAGACTCTTTCTCTCCGGTATAGCTGACACAGAGGAGTTCCGGACGAAGTATCTCTGTCATAAGAGCGGTCAGCTTCTCGATCAGGGCATCTTTGCGGCTGTCAAACTCTTTTTCCAGTTTCTCGATAAACTGATAATACGCAACCCCGGCCATTTCATCCTGAAAAGCAGCCATAGGAGAACTGTAGGAAGCACCTCTGAGTACTGCTGTGGAATGGCCTGCGCTTACCAGATTGGCCTGAGCTCTTGATTTTACTCTTGCAATGATCTCATAAAGACGTTTGCCGTCATCCAGCTTCGAGGTATTCAGGATCTCACGGATCATTCTGAACAAAATATCGATCTTGGGATACATCACCTTTCCTCTCACAGAAAACATAGCTTTGTATTCCTCTGTAGAATCTGCCCGGTCAAAAACCTCAACTCCGCAGGAGATCCCGCCTGTTTCCGCATTGATCTCATTAGAAAGTTCTCCATAGCTGAAATGAGCAGTATCCACAAAACCAAGTACCGATTTCAAAAGTCCCAGATAAGGAACGTTTTCCGGATCCAGATTCTTCAGATCAAACATCAGATCCAGATAGGAGATTCCATTGGTAGGAACCTGATGATAAAGGAAGAGACTTCCATCTACATCCAGTTCCTCATTGGTAAACCCGGCTGCTTCTTTTTTGATATCTTCTCTTTTCAGCATAGGAATACACTTTTCACTTCCCGGTTCTTCCTCTGCTTCCTGATATTCCACAAGCGCTTTTGTTTTTTCTACCAGAGTCTCTTTTTCTTTCTGAGTCATTTTTTCCAGTTCTGCCTGCAGCTGTTCTTCCATAGCTTTCTCTCTGCGGGCTGCAAGTCCTTTGGAAGGAACCAGGGTGATCACAGATCCATGGGGATTATCCAGGAGATATTTCTGAATCAGCTCTTCGAAATATCTTTCCCCGGAAAGCGCCTTCAGTTTTTCAAATACCGGAATAAGCTTCACGTGGCTGAATGCTTTTTCATCGCTGTACAGCCAGCTTCCAAAAATATCAAGACCATACATCAGACCTTTTGGCCACGCAGAAAAATCAGCCTCTCTGTAGCGGAATTCCATATAATTGATCCCGGCCTTCAAAGCCTTTTTATCAATTCCATTCTTTACGATATCTTCCAGAGTTGTACGGATGATCTCCACAAATTTTTCTTTTTTATCCGGATCAGTTCCCTTTGCCACAATATCAAAATAAGGCTGCAGTATACCATCATCATAGGAACCATAAACATCCATACCGATCTGTGCATCCAGAAGAGCCTGTTTTAACGGAGCCCCGGGTGCACTTAAAAGAGCATAATCCAGCACTTCAAACGCCATTGCCGTAAGTTCATCTGAAGCATCTCCTATAACTGTACTGTATGCAAGATACGCATTGCCTTCTTCATTTTCACTTTCTGCAATAGGATATTCCAGCTGGAGTTCCTTTCTTTCTGTAAAGGCAGGCTGAAGAGGAAGAGCAGAATCTACCTCCAGCTTGTCAAAGGCAGACAGATAATGTTCATCTATAAACTCCAGTTTTTCTGCCATATCCATATTTCCATAAAGATAGATATAGCTGTTGGAAGGATGATAATAAGTTTTGTGAAATTCCAGGAATTCCTCGTAGGAAAGCTCAGGGATGTGGTTTGGATCCCCTCCGGATTCACAGCCATAAGGAGTATCCGGAAACAGAGAATTCATGATCTCTCTTTCCAGAACTTCATCCGGCGAGGAAAACGCACCTTTCATTTCATTGTATACAACTCCGTTATACCTTAAAGGTCCTTCTGTATTTTCCAGCTGGTAACTCCAGCCTTCCTGACGGAAAATCTCCTCTTTTTTATAGATATTCGGATAAAAAACTGCATCCAGATATACATGCATCAGATTCTGAAAATCCTGATCATTACAGCTTGCCACAGGATAACAGGTCTTGTCCGGATAAGTCATCGCATTCAGAAAAGTATTCAGAGATCCCTTAACAAGCTCCACAAAAGGATCCTTCAGCGGAAATTCCCTGGATCCGCAGAGAACACTGTGCTCCAGGATATGAGCTACGCCCGTACTGTTTTTTGGCGGGGTACGGAACGCAATATTAAATACTTTGTTTTCATCGTCATTTTCGATCAGCATGACTCTGGCACCTGTTTTTTTGTGCCGGAGAAGATAACCTGCTGAACGGATATCGCTGAGATTTTCTTCTCTTATTATTTCATAAGCAGAAATTCTGTCTTTATTCATGTTTGCCTCCGGTTTTTATTATTCAGTATTTCTTTTTTAAGTCTGTTTATTCCGGCATACCGCCTTCTCCCGGGAAATAAAGTTCATATACCTCACGGGCAGCCCTGGTCACAAGAGCCAGCTCTTTTTCCATGCCGAGATCTTTCGGGAGACATACTGCTGTTTTATAAATATCTTTCTGAAGCTTTGCCTTCACATCTTCTTCCTTGATGGTAATAATACCGCAGAGCATGGAGTTATAGGATCTGTCTGTTTTGCAGAGATCCATATAAAGCTTGACCAGATGGCAGCATTCTCGGTACAGCAGATCTTTATGAAGCTCGCTTTTTTTCTGAATCTCCAGAAACTTCACGGAATTCAGTTCCTTCATAACGTCTTTATAGGCACCCTTTACCCCAAACCACTTATTGGCTGCATTTTTGTTAAATTCCATGGTCATCCAGAATCTCAGATAGCCGTCTGCCATCTCGCTTCCGTTCTGGCTGTAACGTGCTTCCCAGATCTCCTTACGGATCTGGTTTGCCTCCTGATCTTCTCCGGATGCAATAGCCTCATCCAAAAGCGCCTTTCTCTTTTTGGGATCTGGTTCTCTGTAATATTGTGCGATTGTCTGTGTATCCATATCTGTTTCTCCTTTATTCATTCTCACTGCAGTAAACAAGCTCTGTCCCGGCAAGGCTCAAAGCCTCCTCTATAACCTTGTCCATGTCCATATACCGGTACATGCCAAGTCTTCCGCCAAAAAGAACATTCTTTTCTTCCAGAGCCCGGCGTTCATATTGTGCATACAGTTCATTATTTTTCGGATCATTAACCGGATAGTAAGGCTCTGCGCCTTCTGTCCATTCTGCTGAATATTCTCTTGTGATCACAGTTTTCGGCTGCTTGCCGAATTCAAAATGCTTATGCTCAATGATCCTTGTATAAGGCACTTCATAATCTGTATAATTGACTACAGCATTCCCCTGATAATTTGCCATATCAAGAACCTCTGTCTCAAATCTCAGAGACCGATAATCCAGATGTCCATAGCAGTAATCATAGTATTCATCCAGCATACCGGTAAACAGTACCTTATCTGCCTGAGAGCAAAGTTCCTCTTTATTGGCAAAAAAGTCTGTTTTCAGGATCACCTGCGTTCCTTCCAGCAGTTTCTTGATAATACCTGTATAGCCGCCTTTTGGAATTCCCTGGTAAGGGTCTTTAAAATAATTATTGTCGTAAGTATAACGCAGCGGAAGTCTTTTGATGATAAAAGACGGAAGCTCTTTACATTCTCTTCCCCACTGCTTTCTGGTATATCCCTCAATGAGTTTCTCATAGACATCCTGTCCTACCAGAGCAAGCGCCTGTTCTTCCAGATTCTTGGGATTTGTAATATGCATCCTGGCAATCTGCTCCTGTATCTTGGCTTTTGCTTCAGCGGGAGTGCGGACTCCCCACAGCTGATGGAACGTATTCATATTAAAAGGCAGATTGTAAAGTTCATCTTTATAAATAGCGATGGGTGAATTTACAAAGTGATTAAACTCTGCAAACTGGTTCACATACTCCCACACTTCTTTATTGGATGTATGGAAAATATGAGCGCCATAACGGTGTACCTGGATACCTTCCATCTCTTCTGTATAAATATTTCCTCCTATGTGATCCCTTTTATCGATCACAAGGCATGTCTTTCCGCGTTTTATTGCCTCATGTGCAAATACGGAGCCGAAAAGTCCTGCTCCTACGATCAGGTAATCATATTTTTTCATGAAAAAACCCTCTTTCTTCTGAATCATTACACCTAGTATAACAAATCAGAAAGAAAAAGGGTAGTCCTGTTTTATGTCAGCTTTGTACATTACGCACAAAAACAGCATTCAAACAAAAATCATTCAGGGTCAATAAACATTGCATCCCCAAAAGAAAAGAAACGGTATCTTTCCTGTACAGCCTCCTCATAAGCTGCCATGATCTGCTCTTTTCCTGCAAGAGCAGAAACAAGCATCATTAACGTAGATTCCGGAAGATGGAAATTTGTGATCAGTCCATCGATCATTTTAAAACGATAGCCGGGATAAATAAAAATCTCCGTCCATCCGCTTCCTGCATGAATGACGCCATTTTCATCTGTAGCTGATTCCAGAGTACGGCAGCTGGTAGTTCCTACCGCTATTACACGTCCCCCTTGTTTTTTTGTACGGTTGAGCAGTTCTGCCTGATCCTCCTCCACAATATAAAACTCGGAATGCATATGATGCTGTTCTACATCATCTACCTTTACCGGCCGGAAAGTCCCCAGACCTACATGAAGGGTCACATGGGCAATATTTACACCTTTTTCCTGCACTTTTCTCAGAAGTTCTTCTGTAAAATGCAGTCCGGCTGTAGGGGCTGCCGCAGATCCGTCATGCTTTGCATATACGGTCTGATAACGGTTTTTATCCTGTAATTTATGAGTGATATACGGAGGCAGAGGCATTTCTCCAAGCTGATCCAGTATTTCTTCAAAAATCCCCTCGTAATGGAACTGGATCAGTCTGTTTCCTTCCTCTACAATATCAATGATCTCTCCTGACAGGATTCCATTTCCAAAAGTGATCTTTGCTTCGGGCCGGGCCTTTTTTCCTGGTTTTACCAGGCATTCCCAGATATCATCCTTTTTTCTTTTTAAAAGAAGGATCTCGATAAGTGCCCCTGTCCCTTCTTTATGCCCGTATAAACGAGCCGGGATCACCCTGGTATCATTGATAACCAGACAGTCTCCCTCTTTTAAATAATCTAAAATGTCCGTGAAATGACGGTGTTCTATACTGCCGTCTTTCATAGAAAGATGAAGAAGCCTGGAAGAGCTTCTGTCCTCCAGAGGATCCTGTGCAATAAGCTCCTGGGGGAGATCATAATAAAAATCTGATGTCTTCATTTCTTTACTCCTTCTCTTCTGCTGCTTTCCATTCCTTCCTCCATTGGCGGATCTGATTCCATTCTTTATTAGTCAGATCTGCTTTTTTCAGAAGATCCGGTCTCCATTTTGCAGTACGATAAACAGACTGTTCTCTTCTCCAGGCATCTACATTGGCATGGTGACCGGAAAGAAGCACCGGAGGAACCTGTTTTCCATGCCATGTCTCCGGTCTGCTGTATTGAGGATACTCTAAAAGATTTCCGGAAAAAGATTCTGTTTCACCAGACTCCTGATTTGTCAGGACTCCCGGCACCATACGAGAAATAGAATCCATCATGACCATGGCCGGAAGTTCGCCTCCGGTAAGTACATAGTCTCCAATAGAAACATAATCTGTCACGATTTCTTCTAAAACGCGCTCATCGATTCCCTCATAATGACCACAAAGAAACACAAGATCTTTTTCCCGGGCAAAATCTTTTGCCATCTCCTGATTAAAAACTTTTCCCTGAGGTGTCAGAAATACGACTCTGGGTCTGTAACCGATTTTTTCTTCAACAGACTGATATGCCAGATATACCGGCTCTGCCTGCATCAGCATACCGGCTCCTCCTCCATAAGGATAGTCATCCACCTTCTGATGTTTGTTAAAGGCATAATCTCTGATATTAACTGCCTCAATATCCAGAAAACCGCCTGCTATCGCACGACCGATGATGCTGGTATTCATACCGTCCCGGATCATATCCGGAAATAGTGTCAGCACATGAAAATTCATTTATATCAGCCCTTTCATCAAGTGTATGGTCATAATATTTTTTTCGATATCCACATCAAGGATACATTCCCGGATAGCGGGAAGAAGAACCTCCCCGTGTTCTTTAGAATCTATGATATAAACATCATTGGCTCCGGTCTCCATTACATCTTTCAAAGTACCAAATTCTGTTCCATCTTCAAGGAGAACTGTCATGCCCAGAAGATCTGCAATATAGTACTCATCCTCCTCAAGCTCCTGACCCTCTTCTCTGGGGATCCAAAGGTCGCGGCCTTTATATTTTTCTATGTCATTGATGTTATCGACACCATCAAATTTCAGGATCACAAGGTTTTTAAAAAACTTTACATTTTTAATATCAAGACGGCGAAGTTCTCTTCCCGTATCCAAAAGTACATAGTTCAATTCCAGAAAGCGTTCCGGTTCATCAGTAGTAGGATATACCTTTACCTCTCCACGCACACCATGAGTTGTGGTGATCACACCAACTTTCAGTAAATCTTCCATATAAAACTCCCTATAGTGAAAGAAGGAGCCATGTTTCCACAGCTCCTGCTACTTTCTTATACTATTGTGAAAATCCTGTTACTGCAGAATATCCACGATCACTTTTTTGCTGCTCTTTGAAGAAGCGGCTTTTACTACGGTACGGATCGCCTTTGCAATACGTCCCTGTCTGCCGATGACCTTGCCCATATCAGCCGGTCCCACCTTCAGCTCAATGATAACTGCATCTTCTTTTTCGTTTTCGGTGACAACCACCTCATCCGGATGATCTACCAGAGATTTTGCAATTACTTCTACTAATTTCTTCATTACATACCTCCCTGCACTGCTTATGCAGCAAAGAAATACCCTCTATCGGTATTTCTTATTTCTCGATTCCGGCTGCTTTGAAGATTTTTGCAACAACTTCTGTAGGCTGAGCACCTGCTGCAAGCCATTTTTTAGCTGCTTCCTCGTCTACTTTGTAAGCGCTCGGCTCAATGTTTGGATCATAAGTTCCGATCTCAGCGATTGCTTTTCCATCACGTTTGCAGCGGGAATCTGCAACTACGATTCTATAGAAAGGTGCTTTCTTCTGTCCCATTCTTCTTAATCTGATCTTTACTGCCATTTTTGTTTTCCTCCATTTATCTGTTTTCTTTTTTTGTTAGTTTATCTTAAAAGGGAAGCTTAAAGCCGCCTCTTTTACCCATTTTACCGCCCATCATACCAGGCATCTGTTTCATCATTTTTTTGCTCTGCTCAAACTGCTTAACCAGACGATTGACTTCCGCAATCTCTACTCCGGCACCCCTGGCTATACGGTTTTTGCGGGAAATATTTAAAATCCCCGGATTGGTCCGTTCCTGAGGTGTCATGGAAAGGATGATGGATTTTGTCCGCTCAAGGGCTTTCTCATCGATCATGCCTTCAATATCCTTCATTTTGCTTCCTACTCCAGGAAGCATATTCAGAATACTGCCGATCCCTCCCATTTTCTTCATCTGTTCCATGCTGGTCAGATAATCGTTAAAGTCAAAATCCATTTTCTTTAACTTTTTCTGCATTTCGGCAGCCTGTTCCTGATCAATAGCCGCTTCCGCCTTTTCGATCAGGCTCATGACATCGCCCATGCCCAGGATCCTGGAAGCCATACGTTCCGGATAAAACTGTTCCAGATCAGAAAGCTTCTCTCCCATACCAACATAGAGGATCGGTTTTCCTGTCACAGCTTTAATAGAAAGTGCAGCACCGCCTCTGGTGTCGCCGTCCATTTTCGTCAGGATCACACCATCGATCCCAACTTTTTCTGTAAAGGTCTTTGCCACATTTACTGCATCCTGACCAGTCATTGCATCTACAATCAGAAGGGTGGCATCTACCTGTATATTAGCCTTAATATCTGCAAGCTCCTGCATCATATCCTCATCTACATGAAGACGTCCTGCTGTATCCAGAAGCACTACATTCTGCTGATTGGCCTTTGCATGTTCCACAGCTGCTTTTGCAATATTTACAGGGTTCTGTTTATCTCCCATTGAAAAAACTTCTACACCCTGTTTCTCGCCGTTTACCTGAAGCTGTGTGATCGCCGCCGGACGATATACGTCACAGGCAACAAGAAGAGGCCTCTTACCTTTTGATTTCAGTTTACCGGCAAGTTTTGCAACAGTTGTTGTTTTACCGGCACCCTGAAGTCCGGCCATCATAAGAACCGTAATCTCACTTCCCGGTTTGATCGGAAGCTCGGTGGTTTCACTTCCCATAAGATTTACCAGTTCTTCGTTTACGATCTTAATGACCATCTGTCCGGGATTCAGTCCGCTCATTACGTCCTGTCCCACTGCTCTCTCCTGAACAGCCTTGGTGAACTGTTTTACAACTTTGAAGTTTACATCTGCTTCCAGAAGAGCCATCTTGACTTCCTTCAGAGCAATCTTTACATCTTCCTCTGTAAGACGTCCTTTTCCTCTCAGCTTCTTAAATACATTCTGTAATTTTTCCGTCAAGCTTTCAAACGCCATAGTCTATAACTCCTCTAATATCTCTTTGGAAATTTCTGTAATCTCCCGGGCGTGGTACCGTTCTGCAATCTGGCTGATCCTGTGGACCTGCTCTTTAATGCACAAAAACTTTTCTACCAGATGCAGTTTTTTTTCATATCCTTCAAGAGTCTGATTGCACCGTCTGATCATGTCATGGACTCCCTGACGGCTGATTCCCAGATCTTCTGCAACTTCACTGAGGGAATAATCCTCCAGCACTACGCTTTCATATACCTGCTGCTGACGATCTGTCAGAAGCTCTCCATAAAAATCATACAATAATGTCTGTTCTACAAATTTCTCCATCTGATAACCACCTTGGCTATCATACCTTATTTGTGCAGGTGTGTCAAGTCTTTTTTCTTGACAATATATTTTATGACCAGTCTCCCGGATGTTCCGCGTCAAAATCAAATACAAATCGTTCATAGGCATTGATCACATGGGTATCCTTATATTTATCATACCTTTTATGCTGCCTTCCATAGGACATATGGACATGCCCGTGCAAAAAATATTTCGGATTGTATTTTTCTATCAGTTTCAGGAAAACCTTAAAACCCTGATGGGGAAGATCTCTGCTGTCATTCAGCTGGTAAGCAGGGGCATGGGTCACAAGGATATCAAATCCTCTTCTCCAGAGAAGTTTTGGGATAAGTTTAAATATTCTGTGGCGCATCTCTCTTTCCGTATACTGATGGACTCCCGGCTTATATCTCATGGAACCGCCTAATCCCAAGATCCTTACCCCTTCATGGACATAGATCGTATCGTCGATACAGATACATCCTTCCGGAGGAATCCTTTCATATTTATCATCATGATTCCCATGGACATAAAGAACAGGAGCCGAAGTAAACGTAGCAAGAAAAGACAGGTATCTGGGATCCAGATCCCCACAGGATATAATAAGATCAATACCTTCCAGCTTGCTCTTTTCAAAAAAATCCCACAGGTACTTTGATTCTTCATCTGCAATGGCAAGTATTTTCATATTTTATAATCCCTTCTCCACACCCTGCTGGAGTGTCACTGGTTTTGCCTGATCATTCAGCTGCCAGCTTTTGGGGATCGTACCGATCACATTATCACAAAGCCAGTTCATGGTAATGATCTCCTCCGGAGACAGACTTCCCTGTGGATTATCCTGAATAATTCCATTTTGGGAATAAAGGACACCGGAAAACGGATTAAACTCTCCACGCATGATGGTCTCTTTCAGAAGCTCCACAAGATGCTGTGTTCCATTTGGAATACTTTTGGAACAGATCACATCTACTACCTCAGAAGACATACCCCACCAGTAATTGATCGCCTTTTTCTCTGCACTGCTGTCATCATACTTCCACGCTCCGTTCATCACTGTCCGGATCAGTTCCTCATAAAATTTACCCCAGTGCCACAACGGCATAGCCAGATTACGCGGCATACCATTTTCCATACGATAAAGGCCGAAATACCTGGAAGCATCTTCCGGGATCACCATGTCGCGGCCTGAAACGATTGAGATGTCTTTTTCACGGATTCTCTCCATAACCTTGCCCAGATCATCATCTTTGAGACTGGACCACTCCAGGTATATTTTTGCCCGTGGATTGACCATCGCCGCACCAAGAGCAAATGCATTGATATTTGCGATTGTGCCAAAAATCGGATAATCTGCAATATAAGCCAGTCTGTCATTTTCAGTCATAGCTCCGGCTATGGCTCCCATAAGGAATTTTGCCTCATGCATCCGGGCATAATAGGTTCGGATATAGCGGTGAGACGTATTCAGAGAACAGTTAAGAATACGGATATCCGGATTTGCAATAGCTGCCTGCACGCTGGCCTGGACAAAGGCGGGCGTAGTCGTAAAGATCATGTTGCAGCCCTTCCGGATAGCGTCTGCAATGGCTTTTTCTGCCAGTTCCGGAACAATGTTTTCATAACATACCGTCGTAACCTCTTCCGGAAACATCTGTTCCAGATGAAGACGTCCAAGCTCATGGGCATATGTCCATGCAGAGGATCCCGGAGTTTTTGCATAAATAAACGCGATTTTAAGTTTTTTGGAGCCAGTCAGAAGCCGGCTGATGAGAGGTTTCTTTTCCCTGTTCGGATCCATTTTCAGATCGATCTCATCCTCGTGTTCAAGAAGAGTAAATTCTTCCCAGCTCTTATTTACCAGTTCTTTCAGTTCATTTGTAGTTTTCTTACAAAGAGCTTCATATCCATAAATAGTCAGAAAAGCCAGAAAAGCATCTCCTGGAGTGATGGTAAGTTTTTTTCCTCCTGCCGCCTCATATTCCATCACAAATCTGGCATATACAGAGCTGAACGTCAGCTTGTCATCATCCGTCCATTCCTCTTTTTCTCTCTTGCCAACAAGACTTTGAAGCTTTGCGAAGCTTCCAGTTTTTGTAAACCAGATATAATTAATTTTAGACAATTCATAAAAATCTGTAAATTCATAGTAGATCTTATTTTCTTTTTCTTCTGTTTTTGGCGGAAGGATCCTGGTAACAAATCCGGGAACTGAAACTGCATCATAATATTTCAGCACACTGACACGCTTATTCCCCTCTTCCACATAAAACTGATTCATATATTCATAAGCCTTGATCGGATCACGGATCCCCTCGTTGACATGGCTCTTTGCAAGACAGGACCATTTATAGGCAAATTCCGTATTTTCCCGAAGTATAGGCATAAAATTACCGGCAAATGCATTACTTCTTCCTTCTGTTTTTGTCCCAACGATCTGTTCGATAGGAATCTGTACCAATCCTAAAGAACGCTCCGAATAAGCGCCTCTCGCAGGAAGGATCTCATCAAGAACCTTCAGAGTCGGAGTCTCGCCTTTCACCGATCGCGCCTGATAGTCCTTCTTTCCAAGTTTATATGCTTTATTATATTCTTCCAGCATTCTGATCTCATCCTCCAATGATATTTCGTACTGTTTTTCCATTTACTTTATCAATATACCCCAGAGTTTTTTGCAGTGCAAGCGTAAATATATATGAAAAAAACTAAAGTTCCCGTACAGGATGACGGATTTTTTCTTGCCAATCAATTTCATATGCTGTATTCTAATTGTAAAGACATATTAAGGAGGTCTGGGCAACATATGGACAAATCAAAAGTTTATTACACAAATATGAGAACCGGTTTTAACAATAACCTTCTGGACAAGCTAAAAAAACTGATCCAGAAAGCAGGTATCGAAACGATTGATTTTGACGGCAAATATACAGCCATCAAGATCCACTTCGGCGAGCCGGGAAATCTGGCATTTCTTCGCCCTAATTATGCAAAAGCTGTAGCTGATGTGGTAAAGGAACTGGGCGGAAAACCGTTCCTTACCGACTGCAATACGCTTTATGTAGGCGGACGAAAAAATGCTCTGGATCATCTGGACAGCGCTTATACCAATGGATTCTCACCATTTTCAACAGGCTGCCACGTTCTGATCGCGGACGGTCTGAAGGGAACGGATGAAGTCTATGTTCCTGTAGAAGGTGCGGAATATGTAAAAGAAGCAAAGATCGGCCGTGCGATCATGGATGCTGATGTCTTTATCGCACTTTCCCATTTTAAAGGTCATGAAGCCACTGGTTTTGGCGGCACACTGAAAAATATCGGAATGGGCTGCGGATCCCGTGCAGGCAAAATGGAAATGCACAGCGCAGGCAAGCCTCACGTAGATCAGGATCTCTGCATCGGCTGCCACCGCTGCGAAAAAATCTGTGCTCATGATGCACCGCAATTCACAGACAACAAAGCTTCCATTGACCATGACAAATGTGTCGGCTGCGGAAGATGTATCGGTGTCTGTCCTAAGGATGCAGTTCTTGCTGCTTCCGATGAATCCAACGACATCCTGAACTGCAAGATTGCAGAGTACACAAAGGCTGTTGTTGACGGACGTCCGGCATTTTACATCAACCTGGTAATCGATGTATCCCCTTATTGCGACTGTCATGCAGAAAATGATGCAGCCATTGTTCCGGATGTGGGATTCTTCGCTTCCTTTGACCCGGTAGCCCTGGATATCGCCTGTGCAGATGCTGTAAATAAACAGCCTGTGATCTCCAACACCTACCTGGCTGAAGCAGATCATGAAGGTCACGATCACTTTGGAGCTATGTTCCCTACCACAGACTGGACATCCTGCATTGCACATGCCAAAAAACTTGGTCTTGGAACAGATGAATACGAACTGATCGAAGTTAAATAAAATAATAAAAACAGCAAAACCGCAGATATACTTCTCATAATGAGTAAGTCATACCTGCGGTTTTTTATCTTTTTTCGATTTTTACAGACTTGCCCGGATCACTCTTGGCTTGCAGCCTGCATCTTCCAGCGCTTTTACGATCTGGTTTTTATGTTCTGTTCCAAATGCTTCCATCGTCACTTTCAGTTCCACGGCAGCATTACGGTTTGTGGTAACAAACTGGTTGTGATCCAGTTTGATCACATTGCCCTGATTCTGTGCAATGATTGTCGCTACTCGAACAAGTTCTCCGGCTTTATCCGGGATCAGGACAGATACCGTAAAGATACGGTCTCTCTGGATCAGACCATGCTGAACCACAGAAGACATGGTGATCACATCCATGTTTCCTCCGCTCAGAATGGAAACAACCTTTTTACCGGTAAAATTAAGATGGCGAAGAGCTGCCACTGTCAAAAGCCCTGAATTCTCAACAATCATCTTGTGATTTTCCACCATATCCAAAAATGCCATAATCAGTTCATCATCTTCGATGGTTATAATGCCGTCCAGATTTTCCTGAAGGTACGGGAAAATATGCTCGCCCGGAGTCTGAACTGCAGTACCGTCTGCAATGGTATTTACATGAGGAAGAGTCACAACCTGGCCTTTTTCCAGAGATGCCTTCATACATGCCGCCCCTGCCGGTTCCACACCAATCACTTTAATATGAGGATTCAGAAGCTTTGCAAGAGTAGACACGCCTGTTGCCAGTCCGCCTCCTCCAACAGGTACCAGGATATAGTCCACAAGAGGAAGTTCCTGTACAATCTCCATAGCAATGGTTCCCTGTCCTGTAGCCACCGCCGGATCATCAAAGGGATGAATAAAAGTATATCCTTCCTGCTCTGCTAATTCCAGAGCATGGGCACAGGCTTCATCATAAACATCACCTTTCAGGATCACTTCTGCCCCATAGCTTTTTGTTCTTTCCACTTTGATCAGAGGTGTCGTGGTAGGCATAACGATCACAGCCTTTACACCAAATTTATGGGCAGCATAAGCAACTCCCTGAGCATGGTTTCCGGCAGAAGCCGTAATCAGCCCTTTCTGTCTTTCCTCTTCAGAAAGTGTACTGATCTTATAATAAGCACCTCTTACTTTATAAGCACCTGTCCGCTGCATATTTTCCGGTTTCAGAAAAACCTTGTTTCCTGTAAGATCCGAAAAATAGCTGCTTTTGATCAGTTTGGTTTCCTGTGTGACTTTTTTTACAATTTCTGACGCTTCTTCAAAGCTCTCCAGTGTAAGCATAATTTTCTCCTCCTCGTTGTCTCTTATCAGTCTGCTTCTTTTGCATCTATATCAAACAAAGCGTTTACAAAAGCATCTGCATCAAATTTCTGAAGATCGTCGATACTTTCTCCCACTCCGATATATTTCACCGGAATGTCAAGCTCTGACTGGATTGCTACTGCAATACCGCCTTTTGCCGTACCGTCAAGCTTTGTCAGAATGATTCCCGATACATTTGCAACCTCTGCAAACTGCTTTGCCTGAGAAAGAGCATTCTGTCCTGTTGTTCCGTCAAGGACCACCAAAGTTTCCAGATAGGCTTCCGGATACTCCCTTTCCAGAATACGATAGATCTTACGAAGCTCCTCCATAAGATTTTTCTTATTATGAAGACGTCCTGCGGTATCACAGAGCAGCACATCTGCATTTCTTGCTTTCGCTGCTGCCACTGCATCGTAAACTACAGAAGCAGGATCCGCACCAGACTGTCCCCCAATGATCTCTACACCTGCACGATCAGCCCACTGTGCAAGCTGTTCTCCCGCTGCCGCACGGAAAGTATCTGCCGCTGCAAGGATTACCTTTTTCCCCTCGTCTTTCAGTTTTCCTGCAAGCTTTCCTACAGAGGTCGTCTTTCCTACTCCATTGACACCGATCACAAGAACCACCGATCTGCGATTCTCAAATTCATACTCCGTACTGTCCACACGCATCTGATCTTTAATGCTGTCAATAAGCAGCTGTTTACATTCTGCCGGATTCTTGATATGTTTTTCAGCCACCTGTTTTTTCAGATTCTCCAGTATGGCAGAGGTGGCATTGATGCCAATATCTCCCATAACCAGAATTTCTTCCAGTTCCTCATAAAAATCCTCATCTATACTGGAATATCCGCTGAAAATCGAGTCAAAACCCGCCACGATATTGTCTCTTGTTTTTGCAAGACCACTTACCAGCCTTTTAAAAAACCCTTTCTTTTCCTCAGCCATACTCAAGCCTCCTTTATTTACTTAACTGATTTTCTACCAGATCAACAGAAACCAGGGTTGAAACGCCTTTTTCCTGCATGGTGATACCATAAAGCCTGTCTGCGGCATTCATGGTGCCGCGTCTGTGTGTAATTATAATAAACTGTGTGTTCTTCGTCAACTTCTGAAGATAAGATGCAAATCTTCCTACATTAGAGTCATCCAGCGCCGCCTCGATCTCATCAAGGAGACAGAAGGGCGATGGTTTCAGATTCTGAATGGCAAAAAGCAAAGCAATGGCAGTCAGCGCCTTTTCACCGCCAGAAAGCTGCATCATATTCTGAAGTTTCTTTCCAGGAGGCTGAGAAACGATCTTAATGCCTGCCTCCAGAATGTCTTCCTCTTCCGAAAGCTCAAGTGTACCTTTTCCGCCTCCAAAAAGCTCTTTAAATGCCTTGTCAAATTCCCTCTGGATATCATGGAATTTCTCTGCAAACTGCCTTCTCATACCTTCATCCAGTTCCTGGATAATACTTTCCAGCGTTTTTTCCGCCTGTACCAGATCTTCATACTGCCCGGATAAAAAAGTATGTCTCTCCAGAAGTTCCTTGTAATCCTCTATAGCATTTACATTGACAGAACCCAGTTTCCGTATCTCATCCTTGATACGGGAAACGTCTTTTTTCATTTCCTGACGGTCTGTCAGTTCCTCTTTCCGATAAGTCAGTGCATTATTTGGAGTGATCTCATACTCCTCCCACATATAGGAAATCTGAGTTTCTCTCTGCTCCTCTACTTTTTCTGCCTGGCTTTTCAAACGGAAACATTCTTTATCTAAAAGAGAGGTACGTTCAGAAAGCTGATCTCTTTTCTCAAAAAAAGCCTTATGGCTTGCATTTCTTTCTTCTTTTTGAGCCTGTTTTTCCTCTCTCTGGCGCTGAAGCTCCTCATCCAGACGGCTGCAGGCATCTACTGCATCTTTTAGATTCTGGATCCCTTCCTGTTTTCTTTGCGTCTCCTCCACACTGATCTTTCGTTTTTCTTCCAGCTCACGGCTTTCTCTCTGAAAAGCCTCCATCTCGCCTAAAAGACGGATCAGATTTTCCTGAAGGTAGTGCTCCTGCTGGGAAAGCGCCGCCTCATCCAGACGAATCTGCTCCAGTTCCTTCATTTTGGAGGATTCCTCTGCTCTCCACTCTTCCAGTTCCTTTTGTTTTGTCTCAATAAAGGTTTCCAGCTCTTTTTCATCTCTCTGGGATTCTTCCAGTTCTTTTGCAATACTGGAATGATCTGCCCGGATTTCACCGGACTGACGGCGGATCTCTTCTTTCTCCCTCTCGATCTGGGCATAATTTTTCTGTATGTCAGAATTCTTTTCGTCCAGCTGTTCCAGGTTCATTCTGGCTGTATTCTGATCCACATACTGCTGCCTGAGTTTTTCCTGGAAATCAGCAATAGCATCCCGAAGCACATTCCTGCGGCTTCGATCATCTCCTATAGAAACCTGCAGTTCCTGAAGCTCCTTTTTCAAAAGCCCTACACTGTTTTCCAGTTCTTCTATCTCTCTTCTTCTGCCCAAAAGGTTGCTGTTATTCTTAAAAGCACCACCTGTCATAGATCCTCCGGGACTTAAAGATTCTCCTTCAATCGTCACCATACGAAGACTATGCCTGTATTTCTTACCGATGGCAATTGCATGATCGATATGATCTACCACAAGAACTCTCCCCAGAAGATACTGTACCAGGCCACTGTATTCCGCATCTGCCTTTACCAGCGTATCTGCTGTTCCGATGACACCGGTCTCCCTGAGAACCTCTCTCTGAGAAATCCCTCCTCGTGCGCTTATATTGGAAAGAGGCAAAAAAGTAGCCCGTCCAAAACGATTTTTTTTCAGAAATTCGATCATACGCTTCGCAGTCTGTTCATTGTCTGTAACAATATTCTGAATACTTCCGCCCAGTGCAGTCTCAATGGCAAGCTCATAGTCCTTCTGCACATGGATGATATCTGCAACGACACCTTTGATTCCTGGTTCGCGGCTTTTCTGTTCCATCACACGGCGGATACTGTTTCCATAACCATCATATCTTTCTGTGATATTTTTCAGAGATTCCAGACGGGAAGCCTCTCTATGATAGGCTGTCTGACCAATTTCCATCTGACGGCTCTGCTCTTTCAGCTTCTGCTGAAGCTTCTGCACCTCCCCGTCAAGACGAATGCACTCTGCATTCATGGAATCAATGGAATGAGTCACACTGTCATATCGACTCTGAACCTTTTTTCTTTCAGATGCAAGTTCCTCTTCTTCTGTTTTCAGATGAAGGATCCTCTGACTTACTGCAGCCTTACGGATATCCAGCTGCTCCATCATAGCATCAAAACGCTGGACCTTACCTTTCGTAGTGGCACGGCTGTTCAAGATCTCAATGATCTCATTTTTTCCATCCTCTACTGCTGCAGCACAGGAAGACGCTTCTGCCTGTATGTTTTCCAGACGTTCTGTTTCTTCCTTTAATTTTCGCCGCTGCTGAGCAAGCTTCCCGCGAAGTTCTTCCTTTTCTTCCGAAAACTTTTCTTTATCAGAAGTTCTTTTTTTCAGCTCTTCTCCTAAAATCTCAAGACGTTCTCTGTAATGATCACTGTTCTGTTTTCCTGCAAGGATCTGTTCTTCCAGCACCTGGATCTGTCCTTCATGCTGCTGTCTGGTCAGAGCGTTTTGCTGCTGCCGTTCTTTCAGCTCCTCCAGTCTGCCGTTCAGTTCTTCCAGTTCCTGCTCCAGCCGTTCATACTCAACCTTTGTCTGCTCGTAAGCTTCCTTTGTTTCTTCAAGTTCAGCCTCTGTATTTCCCAGCTTTTCTTCCAGTTCTTCCAGAAGCTTTCCGGTATGTTCGTAATCCAGAAGGAAAAGATTCACATCCAGTTCACGGAGTTCTTCCCTTTTTGCAAGATAGATCTTTGCTGTTTCAGACTGTTTCTCCAGCGGTTCCAGCTGCCTGGTAAGTTCTGTCAGGATATCCGTTACACGTACCAGATTCTGACGTTCCTCGTCCAGTTTTTTAATGGTTGTATTTTTTCTGCGCTTAAATTTTACGATTCCTGCCGCTTCATCAAAAAGCTCACGTCTGTCTTCCGGCTTGCCGCTTAAGATCTTGTCGATCTGTCCCTGCCCGATAATAGAATAGCCTTCCTTACCAATACCGGTATCATAAAACATTTCCTGAATGTCTTTCAGACGGCAGCTGCTTCCATTGATCAGATATTCACTTTCACCGGATCGATAAAGTCTTCTGGTCACTGTAACTTCGTTAAACTCTACCGGAAGTTTATGATCGCTGTTATCCAGGGTGATCGCAACAGAAGCAAAGCTTAATGGTTTACGAAGCTCTGTGCCCGAAAAAATAACATCCTGCATATTTCCGCCTCGGAGCTGCTTGGCGCTCTGCTCTCCCAGAACCCAGCGTACTGCATCGCCTACATTACTCTTCCCGCTTCCATTTGGGCCTACGATACCGGTTATTCCATTATGAAATTCAAAATTGATCTTCTGGGCAAAAGACTTGAACCCGTGTACCTCAATGTTCTTTAAATACATATGTCACCTTTATTTTTTGATCTTGCGTATAGCCTGATAGGCGGCAGCCTGCTCAGCAGCTTTTTTTGTATGCCCTGCACCATTCCCTGCAGGTACTCCGTTAATCCGTACCTCTACCTCAAACTGTTTGTTGTGATCCGGTCCGGTTTCTCCTGTAAGGATATACTCTACCGGATGCTTGCCGTCTTCCTGAACAAGCTCCTGCAGGATGGTCTTGCTGTCATAAAAGAGCTGCTTATGCTCCATATCGTTTAATATAAAATTCAAGACAAACTCTTTTGCGTCAGCAAACCCACCATCCAGATAGATTGCTCCCAGAAGAGCTTCTGTGGCATCTGATACAATAGAATCTCTCATCCTGCCCCCGGTCATATCTTCTCCCTTTCCAAGAAGAAGATATTCCGGCAGACCAAACTGTCTGGCACAGTAGGCAAGACTGGGTTCACAGACAAGGCTGGCGCGTTTTTTGGTCAGTTCTCCCTCGGGAAGCTGAGGAAAACGTACATACAGCACATCACTGCTGATCAGCTCCAAAACCGCATCTCCCAGAAACTCCAGTCTTTCATTACATCCCAGTTTTCCAAGTTTTTTTTCATTTGCATAAGAGCTGTGGGTCAGCGCCTGACGAAGCAGCTTTTTGTTGCGGAACCAATAACCGATCTTCTGTTCCAACTGTTCCATTCTTTATACCTCTTTCCCTTCTCTGCCCTGTGGATCTTCCGGATACACCGGAGGAAGGATCCTCTCTGCTATTTTTTCATTGATCTTCTGCTGCTTAAACTGCACGCACTGGAAAATGGCATTTTTGATTTCCACTGCTTTCGCACTTCCATGGGTTTTGACCACAAGACCTTTCAGACCCAGAAGCGGTGCTCCGCCGTACTTGGTTGTGTCAAAATCTTTTAAGGTCTCTTTCAGTGCCGGTTTAATCAGAAGAGCGCCAATCTTGCTTCTGAGATTTTTCATCATTCCGCCCTTGATCTTTTTGATCAGAGAACCGCTGACTCCTTCATAAAGCTTCAGGATCACATTTCCTACAAAAGCTTCACAGACGATCACATCTGCATAGCCGGAAGGAATATCTCTCGCTTCAATACTGCCGATAAAATTAATTCCCTCTGTTTCCTTCAGAAGCGGAAATGTTTCTTTTACAAGAGCATTTCCTTTTTCTTCTTCAGCGCCGTTGTTGACAATGGCAACTCTGGGATTTTTGATCCCTACTACCTGTTCCATATAAATAGAACCCATCTTTGCAAACTGAACAAGATGAGAAGGTCTGGCATCCACATTTGCTCCGCAGTCGATCAGAAGGCTTACTCCTTCCATAGTCGGGATCAGGGGAGCCAGAGGAGGACGCTCCACTCCTTTGGATCTTCCTACAAGTACCTGTCCGCCTACAAGGACAGCTCCTGTACTTCCTGAAGAAACAAAAGCATCTGCCTCTTTTTTCTTTACAAGATTTAATCCCACTACAATAGAGGAATCTTTTTTCTTACGGATAGCAAACACTGGGGGTTCTGCCGTTTCGATCACCTCTGAAGTATGCATGATCTGTATTCTGTCCTGAGGATATCCCGGATATTTGTCCAATTCTTTTCGTATCACGTCTTCGAGGCCGGTAAGGATTACAAGAATGTCCTCACGTTCTTTTACGGCTTCTACGGCTGCTTTTACTGGTTCTTCCGGTGCATGGTCGCCTCCCATAGCGTCCACGACTACTTTTACTAACTCTGCCATAATATGCCTCCTGTTAAAAATTCAAACTTTATCATACTAAATTTAAAGGGGTAAAGTCAAGATATGTGCAAAATTTCTGTAAAATTGTCACTGTTTACAGTCATACAAAATATCCTTTCCATTCAGAACAGCCTCCACCAGACAATCTCCCTGATAGCTGAGCTTAAGCGAAAAGAACGGCGCATTTTCCTTCAGAAGTCTTAAAAAAATCTTATCCCCTTCCCAGAGATTCAATCTCAGAAGCTCGTCCTTTTTTACCCATTCCAGAATCCCCTCATCGCATTTTTTCAGGTCTCCGGAAAATTTGTCAGCAGTATAAAGACACATATATTCTGTTCCATAGCCTTCCTGGGTAAATGTGACGATTCCCCGGAATTTCCATGAGGTTAAAGTAAGCCCTGTTTCCTCATAGGCTTCTCTCAAAAGACAGTCCTCCGGGCTTTCTCCCTCTTCAAAATGTCCGCCGATGCCGATCCATTTATCTTTATTGACATCATTCTTTTTCGATACCCGGTGGAGCATCAGGTAGGCATCCTCTTTTTCTACATAGCATAGAGTAGTCATCGGGCTTTTGGTCTTTTTTTCATCCATTATTCTGTGCCTCGATCCTTTCTGCCAGATCGTTTAAGTATACCCAGCGGTCCATTTTCTCCTCCAGAAGTGCTTCCGCTTCTTCTTTCTCTTTCGTCAGCTCATTTAGTTTCCCGGAATTGGTGGCATTGGCCATAATATCTGCATCCAGTTTTTCGATCTTTGCTTCCAGTTTTGCAATATCTTCATCAATTGTTTCGTATTCCCTCTGTTCCTTAAAAGAAAATTTCAGTTTTGTGGTACGGTTCTGCTTCCAGGTCTTTACAGACTCCTTTTCTCCGGAAGCGGAGAGATTTCCATTTCCTCCAGTTCCTCTGACACTGTCAATTTTC
This sequence comes from uncultured Blautia sp., assembly GCA_900553515.1. GTDB lineage: Bacteria > Bacillota > Clostridia > Lachnospirales > Lachnospiraceae > Blautia_A. The sequence continues at coordinate 25,729 of USDN01000023.1, forward strand.
CCTGATTCGAAATCATTGCCCTCCATGTCTTCAAAGCGTCTCTTTTTTGATTCCAGATAATCGGTATAGCCGCCCTCATACTGTGTCAGATTTCCTTCCCGGTCAAATTCAAAAATACGGTCTGCAATATTATCCAGAAAATATCGGTCATGAGAAACTGTGATCACAATTCCTGCAAAAGAATCCAGATAATCCTCCAGGATCGTCAGCGTAGGGATATCAATATCATTGGTGATCTCATCCAGCAGAAGTACATTCGGCGCTGCCGCAAGAACCTTCAGAAGATACAGTCTCTTTTTCTCGCCTCCGGAAAGCTTTTCAATGGGGGCATACTGCATGGAAGAATCAAAAAGGAACTGTTCCAGAAGTTTTGATGCACTGATCAGCCCGTCCTTTGTAGGAATATACTCTGCAACATCCTTGATATAATCGATGACCCTCTGACTGGTATTCATCTCTTCTATTTCCTGAGAAAAATATCCCATACGGATAGTCTCACCTGTCTCCACATAACCGCTGTCCGGCTCCAGTATTCCTGCAATGATCTTAAGAAGCGTTGATTTTCCGCATCCATTCGGTCCGATGATCCCAAGTCTCTGATTTTTCAGCACAATATAATCGAAATCCCGGATACAAATCTTTTCTCCAAATCTTTTGGAAATATGGTGCAGTTCAATGGTCTTCTTTCCCATTCGGGTTTCCACAGAATCAATCTCTACACTTTTATCCCTCACTGGGGCTGCTCCGTTTTTCAAAGCCTCCAGTCTTTCAAGTCTTGCCCTTTGCTTGGTGGTCCTTGCCCGGCATCCACGCTTTGCCCATTCCAGTTCCATCCGCAGAACACTCTGCCGTTTTCGCTCTGAGGCCATTTCCATTTCTTCACGTTCTGCCTTCATCTCCAGGAATTTAGAATATTTCGCCTCATAAGTATAGGTTTTTCCGTGACTGATCTCCAGGATTTTATTTGTAACCCGATCCAGGAAATAACGATCATGGGTCACCATGATCACGGCTCCTTTAAACCGGTTCAGATAATCCTCCAGCCATGCTGCCATTTCATTATCCAGATGGTTAGTGGGCTCATCCAGGATCAGAAGATCTGTAGGATTGATCAGTACCCTTGCCAGGGCCACACGTTTCTTCTGTCCGCCGGAAAGATGAGCGATCTCCTCCTCATGGTCTGCAATTCCCAGTTTGTTAAGAACCATGTGGGCATCTGTTTCCGGATTCCAGTCTGCATCTCTCTTTCCTTCGCTTACATAGGAAAGGATCGTTGCCCCCTCGGGAAACTGCGGATGCTGGGAAAGATAAGAAAGACGAAGTCCGTTCTGCCGGATCACCTGTCCCTCATCTGCCTCCTCCAATCCTGCCAGTATCCCTAGAAAAGTAGTTTTTCCTGTGCCATTGATGCCTATGATCCCGATTTTATCTCCCTGGTGGATGCCTACGGAAATATCATCAAAAATCACTTTATCTCCATATACTTTAGTAATATGTTCCATATTTAAAATATTCATCTCGATACTCCTTATACGATCATTTGCATTATTGTTCACCCTGTGCCCAACAACAGATTATCTTTGTCAGTTCTCTGGTACTCTTACACTTTTTCCGCTTTGGGGAAACGCCTTATATAATAGATCACAAAAAGGATTGCTGTGATTCCCCAGGATACCGGGTAACTGAGCATAATGGTTTCAATTCCCGGAAAAATAGGCAGAACTGCAAACATCCAGGTGATCCTGAGAATGCAGACACCTCCACAGGTAAGGATCACCGGAACCAGTACTTTTCCTGCGCCTCTCAGCGCTCCGGAAAGGATTCCGATGGCCACATAAAGGAAATATGACGGCATCAGAAAACGCATCATATAGACCCCAATCTCCACCACTCCCTGATCTGTAGTAAACAGCCGGTACAAAGGCTCTGCAAAAATCACAAGCAGTCCGCTGAGGATAATTGCCGCCGTATAGGACATTCCCAGACAGACCAGAACACTTCTTCTCATACGTTTTGTCTTTCCTGCCCCATAATTCTGTCCCACAAATGTAGTGATGGAGATTGAAAATGCATTTATCACCATCCAGAAAACCGCATCAATCTTTCCAAAGGTTCCCCATGCTGCTACATGATCGGTTCCCAGCCGGTTGACAAATACCTGGATCACGATATTTGCCACACAATACATGGCTGCCTCAATCCCTGCCGGTACACCGATCCGCAGTACAGAACGAAGGGAATTTCCATAAAAGCGAAGTTTTTTTAATTTCAGTTTAAAATATCCCTGTCCCTTGATCAGCATTGCAGCAACGATCACTGCACTGACTCCCTGGCAAAAGACAGTGGCAACAGCAACGCCCTCTACCCCCATACCGCCTATCACAACAAGCAGGATGTCCAGCAGGATGTTCAGAAGACAGGCTGTCATCAGCACATACAACGGGCGTCTGGAATCACCCATTGCCCGGAGAACAGCTGCTCCCATATTATAAACAAGATTAAATACCGTTCCGCAAAAATAAATATGAAGATAAACACTGGATTCATCCATAAGTTCTGCCGGAGTGTTCATCATCTGCAGAATCGTGTCAGAAGCCAGAAATCCGGCAATGCCGATCACACAGCCGGCTGCAATGGAAAAGGCAGCTGCCGTATGTATGGTACGATCCAGATTTTTTTTATCCCGGGCTCCATAAAACTGAGACACGATCACTGCCGCTCCTGAGGTCAGTCCTACAAATACCTCCACAATCAGATTTACGACCTGATTCACAGAACCGCCTACTGCCGCCAGCGCTTCTTTACCCACAAAACGACCGACAACAATGGTGTCGGCCGTGTTATATATCTGCTGAAAAAAAGTCCCGAATACGATCGGAAAAAAGAACAATAATAACTGTTTCCAGATCACTCCTTCCGTGATCTGATTTTTTTTATTCATTTTCAGCCCTCCAAAATCCAAAAAAATTCCTCTGCTATGCAGTATAGCAGAGGAATTCCTGAAAATCAATTTTTTGTTGTATGTCCGGATGATTTCTAAGTCTGTCAGCCCGGAATTTTCAGGTTATGCCTGTCTGTTCCATATCCGCCATGGGAAAACTCTCTTCGCAGTTCCTGCATACGGTGCTCCTTATGGTACATTTCCTCCGAAACTGCAGAAATGTTTACACTGCTGCAAATGCTCCCAAGCTTCATCATCACGGCCCGTCTGGCATATCCGGCTGCAAGACTTATTTTCAGATATCCATACATAAGGAGACAGCCGGCTCTGTGGAAAATTCCGTTTTCGTACCGGGAATGGCTTCTCAGATAAGCAGCCATACCAAACACAACAATTACAGCAAAAGAAACAAGTGAAATCTGTTCTATAAGCGTCATGATCACCGACCTCCTTTATTATGATTCCTGTTATTATTTATCTATATATTAACTCTCCTCACTTTAATTGTCAATCTTTTTGTTTGTATTTTCATTAATTTCTGTTTTATTATGCATCAATTCCAATATAAAAGTCATTTCACGGTCCCCAAATGTATCTGGAATGGTATCTGCAATATTTTTTGTAATACCTGTTATATGTTGACCTGGAGCTTCTTCTTCCATTTACCCAGTACTGTCTCGGACAACGTCCATTGGATTCCATAGGGCCTATATAATCAGATAATGTGCATACCCGATAGAGCTTTCCACTTCGGATTTTAAAGACATTTCTGGAAACGCTTCTTCCAGTGATCATGGTATTGATTATAAAGGTTTTATGTTTTTTGTTGTAACGGATCGGATCCGGATAAAAGTCTGCAATCCGGAAGGTTCCAATCAGCTTAACCTTGTTTTTATAGATCGTCAGAACCATCATCGTTCTCGTTCTGGTGTTGCAGAAAAATGCTTCCGGAACCTTGTCGCCAGTCACATCCTTAAATACATATCTTGTATGGCTGCTGTAATGTAGAGAACGGATAGAAGTTCTTTTTCCTCTGTCGTTATAACCCCATCCAGATCTGTCTCTCAGATCATATGTGATCCTGGCCTTACTGTTTTTTCTCGCCCAGTAATCCATTTTATCATTGTACATAAGAACTGCCTTGTTGTAGCTGATCCGTTTGGCTGCCTGAACTTCTGTTCCAGATACATTTGCTGTCAGCATCAGTCCTGCCAGGATTCCCAGAATCCCTTTTGTAAAAAAAGATTTTATTTTTTTCATAGTTCTTTCCTCCTTCAGATTCTTGTGAACAGAAGTGTTCTGCCGCTTCTGTTTCATCTTTATAAAATCATTATAAATCATGATTTTGAAAATTTGTTTTTAGAGAAGATATTCCAGTAATTCTTTTTCATGACAGTAGGCTTCTTTATAAACTCTGTACAGATAGAAGTTCTTTCCCTGTATCACCTGTTTTTCCACTTCTTCCTCCAGAACCTCCATAGGATCTGAGGAGCGCAGAAAATGAAGTACAAAGGAATCAAATTCCTGATCCGGGCGCAGTCTTTCAAATTCACAGTTTTCCAGGATACGGCTGAGCCTGTTTATGGTAATGTTATTTTCTTTGTCCAAAGCAACTCTCTGTCTGACAAAAAGCAGGAAGCTTATCAGGGTCTCCCTGTTAATATCCCTTGCCCCTGTCATAAATTCCCGGAAATAATCTTCTCCTACACGGCCTCTCTGATAAGCCTTTCTTTTTTCCGCCGCGTTTCGGGAGCCCTCTGAATCTCTCTCCTCTTCCCTCCTCCTCTCTTCTTTCTCCATTCTGTGCAGCTCTGCCTCGGCATGTTTCCACTCTTCTGTATTCGGATCCTGACTGCAAAGCCCAAGGGAATGAGCAACACGAACCTTTGTATTTTCCGGCCACTCTGCAAATTCTCCATACAGCTCAAACAGAATCTCCATCCATTCTACAGACACATATCCAAAATAAAAATAATTAAATTCATCAAAAACACCACCCGGAGTCAGAGCGGTATTCTGCAGATACTCCTTTTTTTCCTCCAGTGTCATTTGATTTTTCAGCTTGTCCGCATCCCGCTTAAGTTTGGTAAGCGGTTTTAAAAAAGAAAGCTCCTCCAGCGCAAATTTTTCACTTCTTCCACGTTCATCCTTATCCAGCATATTTCCATACTGTTTTTTTAAGGTTTCTTCCTTTTTGCAGCTTTCGTAATACTTATTGCAGCGGTCCTGAATGTAAAAGTACAGATACTTACAGAAATAATATCTGGCACGTTCCCTGGCAGAAGAAAATTTCTCTATATTTTCATTGATAAATTTCCAGAAATCCTGGGCGGAGGTCAGGTGAACGATCCTGTCTGCAAACTCCCTGGTCAGAAGCATTGTCTGCATCCCCTCTGCAGATTCTTCCTCCACATATTCCTCCAGTTCCCTTAAAGTGATCTTTCCGCCCTTCATCAGACGGCTTCCGCTGCCGTCCGACGCCTCCCGGATCTTTCGGCAGGCTGCAAAAAAATCCTTCCATTCTCCATAACTCATTCCGTGACTAAAAGCATACATCAGGCAGGCTTCATAAAAGCTTCGTCCATAAAGCCCTGCACAGCCCCTGTCTTTCAGCTCCTGTTCTACTCTTTCCAGGCTCCAGCCTTCTGCAAGTCCTCTGGCAAGCACCAGCATCCGCTCCGGAATCCCTTTTTTATCCCCGGATTTTGAAATCTCCGGTGCATCCTCCATATCCATGGAAAAGTTCATGACCAGATTTTCAAACATATCATTTTTCTTCATTCTGTCCTCCCTGATTCTATATGAATACTTATGATATGTATTATACACTATTTATCCGAAGCCCGTACAGGTATTCCAGGAATTTCTGCGCAATATTTACTAATGTACCACATCGTCGATACTGCCCGGAAGCTGATATTCATATTCATCATTTTTGGAAAACTGTTCTCTGTAGTCCGCCATGCTTGTTTCCACAATGGTATCTGACATTACATCATATTGTAAGGATCTGAAAATCCCGGAATCCTCCTGTTCATCATTATAACAGTCGATCCACCCATTTTCTTCATTAAGCTTCAAAAGTCCATTCCACTGTCCCCATTTGGTATACTCTTTTGCAATACCGATCCCATTGCTGTTTCCCGGAGAAATGGTGTAATACTCATAATAAAGATTTCCATCCTCTTCATAAACCTCAAATATATGAGGATAATAAGGATCCGGCTCATATACCCATTTTCCTACCAGATCTTCTGCATAAAGCGGACTTTCCATATATACCCAGGAGGAGCTCATGACCTGAACATCTCCCTGAGCGGAGATCCTCTGGTTTTCCTCAAACTGTGCTGTGGCAGCCGCCTGTTTTCTTGCAAGCTCACAGGCATGCAGCGTATCTATATTTGCCTGTTCGATCTCAGAAAGCACAGAAGCGTCATATTCCTCTGAGGGCTGATACCAGTCCTGGGATCCAAAATGCTCCTTCATATCCTGAGAATAAACTTTCTTTCCGTGTCTGGCGGTGATCTCATATCTGGCTGCTCTTAATTCCCAGTCGGAAAGTCCTGCAAGGCTTTCCTCTGTAATGATTTCCGCGCTGCTCTGAGGCAGGATATCTGCCATAACGGAAACAGGAGACGCCATTCCAAAAGTCATGATAAGTGCCGTAAGCTGTATAATTTTTTTCTTCATAATACTCTTTTCCTCCCAAAATTTTTTCATGGTTTCAGTATACCTTATATTCCTGCAGATTTGTTTTTTATGTATGACAGCTTCTTTTTATTATGGCCAGTAACAGGGCGAAAATGAATCGGTAAAAAGGCTATCCGGATACCCATGTCTCTGAACAGCAACATAAATCCCCAGCTCCTCATCATCCAATATCATATAACTTAAATCTTCCATATTTCCTCCTGAACAAAGCCCTCCTTCTGCTGCTGCATATCTTCTGATCTGCTCCTGCTTACTGCGTATGTCCTCATTAGTTACCGGTTCTCTGTCCAAGGATAAAAAAGAAATAACATCCAGGACTGCTGCAGCCGCCTGTTCCGGCTGCCCCACGGTATTATAAACTGCCAGCAATCCAATCCTGTCTGTAAGACAATCATATATGATGAGAATATTAGTCTGTTCATCCATCTGAAACTCAATATGTTTATAAAAGCATGTTTCTATGGCTCCGTACCCATGATCCCACACTTGTATTTTGTCTCTTTTCTCCAGTTCCTGCATTTTATATTTTTTATTTTTCAGATGATCCACAAGCTCCTGCCAGGTTGTTGTCAGCAAATGGGTATTTGAAGGCTCCCCCCAGTCCTTTGCATCCTTTTCTGTAAGACTGTAGACCACAGCTCCGTCCTTCTCTTTTACGGAAACCGCACGTTCTTTTACAAATTTCATGAATTCATTATACTTTTTCGAACCTCGCGCATAATTTCCCGCTCTCTGGAAATTCTTTTCTTTACCTGCATAATCTGCAGTCACTCTGTAGCTTTTCAGATCTATATCGATCTGATTATCGGTATCATCATATTCATATTCATGTTTATGCATAGACAGTTCATATTTTCCATGAACATCCATATATACAGATCCGCTGCCATATTCATCTGCTTTACATTCCTTATCAAGCTGCTCCAAAAGCCCCCTGATCTCTTCTTCTGTAAAATATGCCTCCGGCACAATCACCGGAAAAACCTCGTCCAGAACGGTACTGATAATCTCCGGCTGTGCATCAACAGTCAACTGAATAACCATCCCGGTCATCATATCACTTCGTATTTTTATTTTGATTAACTGGCCTTTTTCTCCGTACTCATAAGTGGTTTCTTCGGAAGCTTCCACATCAATACTTTTTAATTCGCCGTTATTTTGGAACACACTTGCCTGGGGCACGGATTCGTTTGTTTTTCTCAGGCGAATATTCAGTTTCAGTTCTATCAGTTTCTTTAAATGGTCTGCAGTGATTGCAAAAGGCTTTATATAATTTCCGGCAATCTTTTTATCCTTCATCTGTTCTTTGGTAAGCAGGTACTGCACACCATTTTCATATTCTACTTTTCTTCCGTTTTTCTGTGCATAATCCCAGATTTTATCGTATTCCTCATCCTCTTTGCTTAATGGATGCAAATCTAAAGCTTCCTGTTTTTTTCTGTCCTGTTTGATCTGATATGCAAGAGCCTTCTCCGGTTCTTTTTCTGCGTAATACAGAAGCCCCTGCCAGCTTCCAAAGCCTGCAAGCACAACGGCCAAAACCACTGCCATCAGAAGTCTTTTCTGTTTCCTGGTGAAAAATGTCCTTTTTCCTTTCCACTCATCCTGCATACCCGGGTTTGCAGTCATCTCCAGCCATTTCTCTCCCCACTCTTTTTTCACGGCTCCCGTATATGCAGCAACCTTATCACTGCCTTTGAACAGCCCCTCCATGCAAAAAGGACGCCTGAAAATCCGGTCAGATGCCCCGTCCCTGACTGTCTGATACAGTTCGTCACTCATAAGCTTATAAGAAATACACTCTTTTAAAACGCCTGACGTTCCCAAAACATCCGTCCAGGGTCCTGCTTCCTCTTCTCGTTTTTCCGGATTTTCCCTTTTCATTCTCAGACTGCAGCAGCCAATTCCTGTAAGATGCAGATTCCCTTCCCTGTCAAATATCAGCTTTTCAGGCGTCACCGCACAATGCACAATTTTTTTACTGTGTAAAAATGACAGAGCTTCCGCAACAGGTTCCAGAAGACTCATATAATCTCTTTCTTCCAGCTTGTTTTCACGTTTTTTCTTCTGCCACTCTTTCAGGCTCTCTCCGCTAAGGTATTCCATTACAAGAAAAGCCTGACCATTTTCCTGAAAAACATCCCTGACTGCTGTAATACCCGGATGTTCATTGCTCCCATAAAAGAGACCTGCCTCATATAAAAAGTCTTCTTTATCCTCCTCAGAAAGGGAAATAAGTTCTTTTACCGCCACATCAATATCCAGGATGCTGTCATAAGCACGGTATATACGGCTGAAGGAACTCTGTGCCATTACTGCTCCTATGAGATATCTGTCCTGGAGCATCGTATATACAGGTATCTTCTGTTCGATTTCTTCTCTTTGTTTTTTTCTTTTCATATGTCTCCCTGCTCTAAACCTTCATACAACTACTGCCAGAAACTTTTATAAGTATTTTTATTATCTGCTTCTACTCTCCGCAGTTCATAACTGATTTCTTCCTCTGAAACGCCAGTATAATGAAGATTTACCTTTCCCCAGTCATATATATGGATAACCATTGATTCTTCTTTTAAAATATCCGATATTTGTTTTTTCAGATAGCTTCGGGTTTCTTTTTTCTGTTCCTCATCATATCCTGTCAGAAACTGAAACAATTCAGCCGCAATTCCTTCCGGAGATATTTTACAAGCAGCAGGACAGCTTACAGCTATTCCTAATATGTCCTGATCTACCAGATCATAATATGCGATAAGCTCCATTCCTGTATCGTCTGTATATTTTTGATAATCGCCAAAATCCGTTTCTATATGTCCATATTCTCCTTCAAACACATTGCATTTTGTTGTTCTTTCGTCCTGTTTCTGGATATTCCAGTTTAATTGCTTTATAAAAGCCTCCAGCTCTTCTCTTTTTTTGTCAAAGCGATATCTGTTGCAGGGCAGTCCATAATCCAATACGTCTTCTTCTGATAACTCATAAGAAATCCCATTGTCCTCTTTTGTTTCCGAAAGTGCATGTGCTTTTACAAAATCCATATATTCAATAGCTTTTCGGGAACCTCTGCCGTAGTTTCCCGCATATTCTGTATAAGACCTGTCTATATAAATCCAGGTGCCTGCCAAAAAAATCATTATCAGCACTGACGCTGCACATGTAAAAATCCACTTTTTCGTTTTATTCCGTTTTTTCTGTGTTTTCCGTTCTGTGAGATACAACGCAGCTTCCAGATCCTTCACCGTCTGATACCTGTGATGCCAGTCTACAGACAGCCCTTTCATAAGCACAGCCTCTTCTTCCGGCCTGATCTCAGCTCCATACATGGAAGGAAGGTAAAGCTGATCCTCTTTTGCTCTTACTGCAGCATCTATCGGCGGAATTCCCGTGATCATTTCATAAATCACTGCACACAGGGAATAGATATCTGTCCAGGGACCCTGTTTTCCCTGCCTGGAATACTGCTCCAGCGGAGCATACCCCGGCTTAATAAGAACGGTCCTTGTCCTGTCATCTTCCGTATATTCTCTTGCCGCTCCAAAATCAATGATCCGGAGACTTCCATTTTCACTGAGCAGAATATTATCCGGAGTCAGATCCCTGTGAAGAATATGCTTTTTATGGACACAGCTCAAAGCGGTAAGTACCGGATGGATAAAATCAACAGCTTCACGAAAGCTCATGGGCTGATCCATCATTTCCAGATAATCCCGAAAACTTGTGCCTCTGATATATTCCAGCACCAGATAAGCTGTATTTTGTTCCTCAAAATAATTCAGTACACGGACAATTTCAGGTACGGTTTCCAAAGACGCCATCAGCTTTGCTTCTTTCAAAAACTTTTTTAATCCACTCTTATATTCTTTTTGGTACTCCGGAAAAGCCTCTATTCTGTCTTCCTTTTTCATCGCATACTGAACCGGCATATATTCTTTCAGAACAACATTTCCATGATTTTTCAGATCCTCTGCCAGATAAGTGATACCAAATCCACCTTTTCCCAGTGTCTTCTTTATCTGATATCGGTCTGCCAAAAGCTTTATTGGCTCATTCTTTCTCATTTCTCCTCTTTAAAATCCTGTATCTAAAGCTGCATAAGAAGCTGCCAGACTAACAAGATAGTTCCCTTCCATATCCTCTGTATAGTTATAATAATCAACATCTATCCAGGCTTTTTCATTCAGACCTGTTTTCGTACTTTCATTTTCTGTCGGCAAAAGATTCCAGGTCTCTTCTGCCGTAAGATACGCCTCAGGGCAGAATACAGGAAGCACTTCTGTCAAAAACCTTTCTGCTTTTTCTCTGCCTTTTACATTAATCTTTATATTGATGGGCCTTCCATCCAACGGATCATAGTTCAACGTATAATAGTCACTTGAATCTCTATTTTTCACTTCATATTTTCTTTCCACGTAAGATCCATTCATAATCTGACCGTCAAAATCTGTTCTCAGAAAAACTCTTCCATTATATTTTTCATCTATACTATAAATATTCTTCTTATCAATATCCATCAGATAAAACAATGCCTCTTCCGCTGTCTGCCAGTTCAGAAACATTTTTCTGCCCAGGTTATATGGCACTCCCATATTGATCAGTTCTTTCTTATTTATAAAGTATCCTTCCATATCATATACAAACGAAAAAACACCCCAGTGGCTTATTGTCTCATCCAACTCTCCATGGGTTTGCAGGTATTTCAAAGTTTTTTCATAATCTTTTGTTCCTTTACAGACGAGCATTTTATCCTTTTGATCTATATGCATGATCTGAGCCACCTTATTTTCCAAGGCGAAATATTTTTCCGGGTTTCTTCTGAAATACCATCCTGCGGCTCCTGCTGCAATTCCAAGTCCCAGAAGCATCACTCCTGCCCCAACGGCAAAATGTTTCATCCTTTTCACAAGAGCACTTCTCTTGCGTTCTATCCGTGTTCTTCTGTTTTCAGTACTTGCTTCCAGCCACACTGATCCCCATACCCTACGAGTAGCTCCATCCAGTCTTTTTATCTTTTCCACAGGCAGAGACAAGGCTTCCATAAATACTCTTATACTGTAATAACGGTCCCTGATCTCATATTCCAGCCCTCTCATAAAAACATGTTCCAGTTTTGCAGAAATATGTGTATATGCAGAAACAGGCTGTAACCGATCGTATTTCATACGCTCCGTTGCAGCCATTGGTTTCTCTCCCGTTATCATTTCATAAAAAATTGCACAGATACTGTAAATATCCGTCCAGGGACCGATGCTTGCAGTATCTGTGTATTGTTCTGGTGCACTATATGGTTCCTTTAAAAAGCTCTTTTCACATACAACACCCTGTTTTCTGATTGCCCCAAGGTCTATCATACATAGATTAGAATTCTCATCAAACATCAGATTATCAGGACTTATATCGCAATGAACCATCCCTTCGCTGTGGAGCTTTGCCACAGCTTCCATGACCGGCATTAAAATATTTACAGCTTCCATCGGAGGCAGCATGGATTTTTTTCTTTTATGTATATATTCCTTCAGCGTTCCGCCGGAAAGATATTCCATTACCAAAAACTGCATTCCTGCCCGTTCAAAAAAATCATATATTTCTACCAGTCCCGCTATCTTTCCTTCTTTCAGAAAAAAATCCTTTGCCGCTTCAAAAGCTTCCTGTTTCGTATCCTGCTGCCATATCTTAACTGCCACTTCTCTTTTTTCCTGCTTATCCCATGCAAGATAAGTGATGCCAAATGCACCCTGTCCCAGTTTTCTTTTCAAGCTATATCGGCTGTTTAAATTATATACGTCATTCAGCTGATTCTGCATCTGTCTTATTCCTTTGTGTGATACTTCTACAATATTCTTTTCATTTCCAGAATATCATTTTTCTGCTCTTTTTACAACTGAAATAACCTGTAATCAGCGATGAGGAATAAAATATTTTATTTTTAGCTTATCCTTCACCATTTATGCAT